>CAYLZU010000138.1:0-8225 GCA_964388005.1 uncultured Burkholderiaceae bacterium | reverse complement strand
CGTAGTTGCGGTAGCCCCAGTAGTGGCCGATGCCGTTGATGACGCCGGCGGCGAAGAACGGAATCCACATCATCTGCACCGCCCACACCGCCAGACCGGCGGCGCCGAACAGGATCAGGTCGACACCGAGCATGACGCCGCAGCCGTGCCAGGTCAGACGGGAGTAGACATTGCGCTCCAGCCAGTCGTTCGGCGTGCCGTGTCCGTAGCGGCCAAGCGTTTCCTGGTTGTCCGCCTCCTCCATGTACAGCTCGGCGCCCTGCCAGAGCACCTTGCGCAGGCCGCGCGTCTGCGGGCTGTGCGGATCCTCGGGTGTCTCGCACTTGGCGTGATGCTTGCGGTGGATCGCCACCCACTCCTTGGTCTGCATGCCGGTCGTCAGCCACAGCCAGGCGCGGAAGAAGTGCGCCACCGACGGATGCAGGTCGAGCGCCCGGTGGGCCTGCGAGCGGTGCAGGAAGATCGTCACCGCGGCGATGGTGACGTGCGTCAGGGCCAGCGCGGCAAGGACGATCTGCCACCAGGCCAGATTCAGCACGCCTCCATCGAGAAATTCGAACAAGTACATTCAGCCTCCGGTAGGGCCCCGCCGCGGCCTGAAACGGCCATCGCGCGAGGCAAGGGCGGATTGTACGGGCTGAACGGACGCGGCGATGCCTCGGCCGGACGGCCGCGTCCTGCCGCTGCCGCCGCGCCGGCCGGATCCCGAGGGCCGATCGAACGCGAGCCCGGATCGCACGCCTGCGGCCTCCGGCCGCGCGACGCCCGATGGGTCCCCTGCCCGGCGCGTCGCCGCTGTCGCGGGCCCGGCTCTCGGGACGCTCGCGACGATCGCCTCCCGGCCAGTCAGGCCGAGCGCTGCAGCACCGCGGCGAAGAACCCGTCGGCGCCGTGCCAATGCGGCAGCATCACGAAATACGGAGCCGACTCGTCGAGACCAGGGACCTCGATGCCCTGGGCCCGCAACACTGCATCGGCAGCGACGCAGGAAAACTGCGGCTGCTCGGCGAGGAATCGTCCGACCACGTCCTGGTTCTCCTCGGCCAGAAGCGAGCAGGTGGCGTAAACGAGGCGCCCGCCGGGCTTGACCAGCCGCGCCGCCGCCCGCAGCACCTGGTGCTGGACGGCGTTGACGCGCGCCAGTTCGGCTTCGTCGAAGCGCCACTTCAGGTCCGGATTCCGGCGCAGCGTGCCGCTGCCGGAACATGGCGCATCGACCAGCACGCGGTCGATCTTCCCGGCGAGCCGTTTCACGCGCAGGTCGTTCTCGGATGCGATCGCCGCCGGGTGGACGTTCGACAGTCCGCTGCGCGCAAGCCGCGGGCCGAGCCCGGCGAGGCGGCGAACGTGGATGTCGAAGGCGTACAGCCTGCCGGTCGAGCGCATCAGGCTGCCGAGCGCCAGCGTCTTGCCGCCGGCGCCGGCGCAGAAGTCGACCACCATCTCGCCGCGTCTGGGCGCCACCAGGCGCGCGATCAGCTGGCTGCCTTCGTCCTGCACCTCGATCGCACCGCTCTGGTACAGCGGCCAGCGCGTCAGCCCCGGCTTGTCGAACAGCCTGATGCCCTCCGGCGAATACGGTGTCGCCTCGGCGCGCAGCGGCGCGTGCTGCGCCGTGGCCGACCGCAGTTCGGCGAGCACCGCGTCGCGGTCGGCGCGCAGCGTATTGACCCGCAGGTCGAGCGGTGCCGGCTGGGCGAGCGCCGCCAGCAGCGGCCCGGCGTCGGCGTACTGGCTCGCCAGGCGCTGATACAGCCACTGCGGCACCTCGGCCTGGACCGCGGGCGGGGCGGCGTCGATGCGCGCCGCCAGAGCGCGCAGAACCGCGCCCTCGTCATTGCGCAGCGCCCGCGGATCGAGCGTCTCGAAGCCGTGCTGCTGCGCCAGGGTGATGAGCGCCGCCAGCCGCGGCGCCCGGCCGGGGTGCGCCGGCTGCATGACCCAGCGCAGACTGGCGTAGTGGCGCAGCGCGAAGAACACCGCCTCGGCGATCAGGCTGCGGTCGCCGCTGCCGAGCATGGAGTGCTGCCTGAAGTAGCGCGACATCGCCGCATCGGCCGGGCCTTCGAACCGCAGCACCTGCGCCAGCAGCTGCGCCAGCGAATCGACGATCAGCGATGTGATCCGCGGCGAGGCAACCGCTTCGCTGGCCGTTCCTAGCCGCCGTTCGGGCCCGTCGGGTCGCGCCCGCTGTCGCCGTCGGACCGCTTCCTCGTCGTCGACCTGCGGCCGCCTCGCCCGCTGCGGCGACTTCTTCGCCGGACGTCGCCCGCCGCTCATGGAAAAATCGCCAGCGCGCCTTCCGGCAGATCGCGGGCGACGGCACGACCGTCGACCAGGGCCACCTTGCCCTCGCAGAGCCAGCGCAGGCAGCGGGGCAGCAGCACGTGCTCGCGCTGGAGCACCCGCTCGGCGAGCGACTCCGCCTCGTCGCCGGGCAGCACCGGCACGACGGCCTGGGCGATGATGGCGCCGCCGTCGACGTCGTTGGACACGAAATGCACCGTCGCCCCGTGCACGCGCACGCCGGCGGCGAGCGCCCGCCGGTGCGTCGCCAGGCCGGGGAACGACGGCAGCAGCGAAGGATGGATGTTGATCAGCCGCCCGCGGTAGTGCTCGACGAAGGGCGCCGTCAGCACCCGCATGAATCCGGCCAGCACGACCACGTCGGGGCGATGCGAATCGACTTCCGCCAGCAGCGCCGCATCGAACGCCTCGCGCGAGGCGAATCGGCGCTGATCGATCACCGCCGATGGAACGCCGTGCGCGGCGGCAACCGCCAGTCCGGGAGCATCGATCCGGTTGCTGACCACGGCGACGACCCGCGCCGGCACTTCGCTTGCCCATCGCTCGGCCGCGGCCGTGCGCAGGATCGATTCGAGGTTGCTGCCGCGTCCGGAGATCAGGCAGGCGATGCGCTTCATGGGCCGGTCATTCTACGCAGCACCTCTGCGCCGAGACGGATCCGGCACCGGGAAACGACGAGGGCCGTTCGTATAATCCGCGCGCGATTTGCCTCCTGAAACGATGAAGATCTTCCGCGGCATCGCGCGCAGCAGCGAGCGCGTGCCGGTGGCGCTGGCGATCGGCAACTTCGACGGCGTTCACCGCGGCCACCAGGCGCTGCTGGCGCAACTGGTCGACGCCGCTCGCCGCCTGGGCCTCAGGCCGGCGGTGATGACCTTCGAGCCGCACCCGCGCGAGCTGTTCACGCCGCAGAGCGCGCCGGCGCGGGTGGCCAACATCCGCGACAAGATCGAGGCGCTCGGTGCGGCCGGGGTCGAGCGCGTCTTCATCCAGCACTTCAGTCGCCGCTTCGCGTCGCTGGCGCCGGAGCAGTTCATCGACGAGGTGCTCGTCGCCGGCCTGAACGCCCGCTGCCTTCTGGTCGGCGACGACTTCCGCTTCGGCGCCCGGCGCGCCGGCGATGTCGAGCTGCTGCGCAGTCGCGCCGCGCGAGGCGGCTACGTGGTCGAACAGCTGGCGACGGTGCAGTCGCACGGCGTGCGCGTGTCCAGCTCCGAGGTGCGCGAGGCGCTCGCCGACGGTGATCTCGAGCGTGCTGCCGCCCTGCTCGGCCGCCCGTACGCGATCTCCGGCCGCGTGCTTCACGGCCGCAAGCTTGGCCGCGAGATCGGTTTCCCGACGCTGAACCTGCGGCTGGCGCACAAGCGTCCCGCCGCTCACGGCATCTACGCGGTCAAGGTGCACGGCCTCGGCGACCACCCTCGCCCCGGCGTGGCCAGCATCGGCCTGCGGCCGACCGTCGAGGACTCCGGCCGCTGGCTGCTCGAGGTGCACCTGTTCGACTTCGCGCAGCAGGTCTACGGCCGGCTGGTGCGGGTGGAACTGGTGCACAAGCTGCGCGACGAGACCAAGCACGAGTCGATCGACGCGCTCGCCACCGCGATCCGCAACGACGCCGACGCGGCGCGGGCGCTGCTGCAGCCGGCCGGCCCGCTGAGCTGAACGCAGACGGGCCGCGCGGCGGCGGTCCGTACAATCCGGGGCTTTCGCACCACCCTTGAAGAGCCCGAGGGGGCCAAGGAGCATGTATGGCTGACGCCGACCGTCCGGCGAAGGGCAGGCCGCCCGCCGATCCCGCCACCAAGAAGTACCCGCTCAACCTTCCCGACACGCCGTTCCCGATGCGCGGCGACCTGCCCAAGCGCGAGCCGGGCTGGGTGGCGGAGTGGGAGAAGCGCGACGTCTACGGCGCCATCCGCGCCGCCCGCAAAGGGGCGCCGAAGTTCATCCTGCACGACGGCCCGCCGTACGCGAACAGCGAGATCCATCTCGGCACGGCGATGAACAAGATCCTGAAGGACATCGTCGTCAAGACGCGCTCGATGGCCGGCTTCGACGCCGTCTACGTCCCCGGCTGGGACTGCCACGGCATGCCGATCGAGATCCACATCGAGAAGAAGTTCGGCAAGAGCCTCCCGCGCGCCGAGGTGCAGGCAAGAGCACGCGCGCACGCCACCGAGCAGATCGCCATCCAGATGAAGGGCTTTAAGCGTCTCGGCGTGCTCGGCGACTGGCGCAATCCGTACCAGACGATGACCTTCAAGGCCGAAGCCGACGAGATCCGCACCCTCGGCCGGATGATGGAGCGCGGCTTCGTCTACCGCGGGCTGAAGCCGGTGAACTGGTGCTTCGACTGCAACTCGGCGCTGGCCGAGGCCGAGGTCGAGTACATCGACAAGAAGACGCCGGCGATCGACGTCGCCTTCCCGCTCGCCGCCGAGGACAACGACCGCGTCGCCGCCGCCTTCGGCGTGGCGGCGCTGGGCAAGCCGACCTTCACCGCGATCTGGACCACGACCCCGTGGACGATCCCGGCCAACCAGGCGCTGAACTTCCATCCGGAGTTCGTCTACGCGCTCGCCGACTGCGGTGACCGGCTCCTGATCCTCGCCGAGCCGCTCGTCGAGTCCTGCCTGCAGCGCTACGGCCTGAAGGGCCGCGTCATCGCCACCTGCGTCGGGCAGACACTGGAGAAGGTGCGCTTCCGCCACCCGCTGGCATCGCTGGACCGCGGCTACGACCGCTTCTCGCCCGTCTACCTCGGCGACTACGTCACCGCCGACGCCGGCACCGGCATCGTGCACTCGTCTCCCGCCTACGGCGTCGAGGACTTCGATTCCTGCAAGTCCTACGGGATGACCAACGACGAGATCCTGAACCCGGTGCAGGGCGACGGCACGTACGCGGCCGACTTCCCGCTGTTCGGCGGGCAGAAGATCTGGGACGCCAACCCGAAGGTCGTCGACAGCCTGCGCGTCGCCGGCCACCTGTTGCACGCCGAGCAGCAGACGCACTCCTACATGCACTGCTGGCGGCACAAGACGCCGCTCGTCTACCGCGCCGCCAGCCAGTGGTTCGTGCGCATGGACGGCGCCACGCGCGAGACCGCCGGCGTGATGCAACGCGAAACCGCCGGCGAGACGCTGCGGCAGACGGCGCTGCACGCGATCGAGGCGACCGCCTTTTATCCGGCGTGGGGCAAGGCGCGGCTGCACGGCATGATCGCCAACCGGCCCGACTGGTGCATCTCGCGCCAGCGCAACTGGGGCGTGCCGCTGCCGTTCTTCCTGCACAAGGTCAGCGGTGAGCTGCACCCGCGCACGCTCGAACTGCTCGAGGCGGCGGCGCAGAAGGTCGAGCAGGGCGGCGTCGAGGCATGGAGCCGGGCGGCCGTCGAGGACTTCCTGCCAGCGGAAGAAGCGGCGCAGTACGAGAAGGTCAACGACATCCTCGATGTCTGGTTCGACTCCGGTTCGACCCACCGCACGGTGATGCGCGGCTCGCATGCGGCCGACCTCGCCTGGCCGGCCGACCTGTACCTCGAAGGCTCGGACCAGCACCGCGGCTGGTTCCACTCGTCGCTGCTGATCGGCGCCGCCATCGACGGCCGGGCCCCGTACAAGGCCCTGCTGACGCACGGCTTCACCGTCGATGCCCAGGGGCGCAAGATGAGCAAGTCGCTCGGCAACGGCATCGAGCCGGACGAGATCACCGACAGGATGGGCGCCGAGATCGTGCGCCTGTGGGTGGCGGCAACCGACTACTCGGGCGAGCTGGCGATCAGCGACGAGATCCTGAAGCGGGTCGTCGAGAGCTACCGCCGCATCCGCAACACGCTGCGCTTCCTGCTCGCCAACACCAGCGACTTCGATCCTGCCGCCGACGCGGTGCCGGTGGAACGGATGCTTGAGATCGACCGCTACGCGCTGGCGATGACGGCGCAGATGCAGGCCGAGGTGCTGGAATCCTGCCAGCGCTACGAGTTCCACCCGGTGATCGCGCGGCTGCAGACCTTCTGCTCCGAGGACCTCGGCGCGTTCTACCTCGACATCCTCAAGGACCGGCTGTACACCACCGCCGCCGGCTCGCACGCCCGCCGCTCGGCGCAGACGGCGCTGTGGCACGTCACCGCGAGTCTCCTGCGGCTGATGGCGCCGTATCTGAGCTTCACCGCCGAGGAAGCATTCGCGGTGTTCTCGCCCAATGCGGCCGGCACGATCTTCACCGAGGTCTATCACGAGCTGCCCGGCGTGGCCGGCCACGAGGCGCTACTGGAGAAATGGAGCCGGATCCGCGCCGTGCGCGCCGAGGTGCTGAAGGCGATCGAAGCGCAGCGCGAGGCCGGCAGGATCGGCTCCTCGCTGCAGGCCGAACTCGACCTCGGCCTTGCCGGCGACCGGCACGCGCTGCTCGCCACCCTTGGCGAGGACCTGCGCTTCGTGACGATCACCAGCCGCGCCACGCTGCATGCGGTGGCGACCGAAGCCGACGAGAAGATCGTGGTCACGCCGTCGACGCATGCGAAGTGCGACCGCTGCTGGCACTGGCGCGCCGACGTCGGCAAGACCGCCGAGCATCCGACGCTCTGCGGCCGCTGCATCGAGAACCTGTTCGGCGCCGGCGAAGCGCGCTCGGCGGCCTGATGGCCAATGGCCACAGAACGTGGTGGCAGAAGCTGGCGCCGTGGCTGGGGCTGGCGGCGGCGATCGTCGCCGTCGACCAGCTGACCAAGGTCACCATCGAGCGCCTGTTCGACTTCGGTGACGTGCGCCCCGTCACCGGGTTCTTCAACCTCGTGCTGACCTACAACAAGGGCGCGGCGTTCTCGTTCCTGGCCGGCGCCTCCGGCTGGCAGAAGGAGTTCCTCACCGCAATCGGCATCGCCGCCTCGCTGGTGATCGTCTACCTGCTGGCGCGGCACGGCTCGCAGAAGCTGTTCTCGCTGGCGCTGGCCCTGATCCTGGGCGGCGCGATCGGCAACGTGATTGACCGTGTCGCCCACGGCCACGTGATCGACTTCCTCGACTTCCACTGGCGCGGCTGGCACTGGCCGGCGTTCAACGTCGCCGACTCCGCCATCGTCTGCGGCGCGGCGCTGCTGATCATCGACGAACTGCTGCGGGTGCGAAGGTCGAAATGACCACGATCTGGGACTACTCGGGAATCCGCGCCGCGGCCTACGACCTGTACTTCGGCGCCGAGCCGTACTGGGACCAGGCCTTTTACGAGCAACGGCTGCGCGCCAACGGCGGTCGCGCGCTCGAGGTCGCCTGCGGCAGCGGCCGGCTGCTGCTGCCGCTCGCGCGCGACGGCCTCGAGGTGGAAGGGCTCGACACCTCGCGCGACATGCTCGACCGGCTGCGCGCCAAGGCGCAGGCGATGAACCTGGCGCCGGTGCTGCACCAGGCGCCGATGCAGGACTTCGACCTGCCGAGCCGCTACCGGACGGTGTTCGTGCCGGCCGGCTCGTTCGGCATCCTGGTCGAGCCGGACGAAATCCGCGCCGCGCTTGCCTGCATGTACCGCGCGCTCGAACCGGGCGGCGAGTTGCTGATCCCGGTAGCCGAGGCGAGTGCCGACGACCCGCCCGTTCCCGACTGGCGCGAACGTCGCAATGTCCACGTGCCGGAGTACGACGCGATGCTGGTCGCGCACGAGCGCATCGACTACGAGGACGGCGGCCGGAGGCAGCACTGGCACCTGCGCTATACGGTGCAACGGCCCGGGCGCGACGACGAGGTGTTCTTCGTTGACCACGTGCTGCGCCACTACGACGCCGGCGAGTTCCTCGCCCTGCTCGCCGAGGCCGGCTTCGACGGCATCTCGATGCGCCGTGGATATACTGAACCGGAGTCGTCCGATCGCGACGACAACCTCGTCTTCTCCGCCCGCCGACCGCGATGAACCTGCAGGGCAAG
>CAYLZU010000137.1:0-8263 GCA_964388005.1 uncultured Burkholderiaceae bacterium | reverse complement strand
ATCAACAAGCCCGGCGCCCTGCGGCGGGTGGCGATGGGCGAGGACGAGGGCACGCTGGTGCATGTCTGAGCGGCGGCCGGCCGCCGCGGCGCTTCTGCGATCCGGGGCCGGCGTGCTGTAATCGCGTTTCGTGGGGGAGAGCACGATGACGATCGCCGAGATCCGCAAATCAGCGGAGCAGAAGATGGGCAAGACGGTCGAAGCCCTGAAACACGACCTGGCCAAGATCCGCACCGGCCGGGCGCATCCCGGGCTGCTCGACCACATTCACGTCGACTACTACGGCTCGATGGTGCCGCTGTCGCAGGTGGCGCAGGTGGGCCTGGGCGACGCGCGGACGATCACCGTGCAGCCGTGGGAGAAGAAGATGGTGGCGGTGGTCGAGAAGGCGATCCGCGACTCCGACCTCGGCGTCAACCCTGCCTCGCACGGCGATGTGATCCGCGTGCCGATGCCGCCGCTCACCGAGGAGCGCCGCAAGGAGCTGACCAAGGTCGTTCGCCACGAGGGCGAGAACGCCCGCGTGGCGGTGCGCAACACCCGCCGCGACGCCATCGCGCACCTGAAGGACATGCTGAAGAAGAAGGAAGTCTCCGAGGACGAGGAGCGGCGCGCCCAGGACGAGATCCAGAAGCTCACCGACCGCTTCGTGGCCGAGGTCGACCGGCTCGTCGCCGAAAAAGAGAGGGAAGTGCTGACGGTCTAGCGCCCGTCGAGCGCCGTCGATGAACCGATCCCACCGGTCCGCGGTTCCGCGGCACGTCGCCATCATCATGGACGGCAACGGCCGCTGGGCGACGGCGCGGCACCTGCCGCGGGTCGCCGGCCACTCCCGCGGCGTGGACGCGGTGCGGGCGGCGGTCGAGCAGGCCGGCCGGCGCGGCATCGAGTACCTGACCCTGTTCGCCTTCAGCTCCGAGAACTGGAAGCGGCCGCAGGACGAGGTCAGCACGCTGATGCGGCTGTTCGTTTCCGCCCTGCAGAAGGAGGTCGGCAGGCTCGACGAGCAGGGCGTGCGGCTGCGGGTGGTCGGCGAACTCGGCGCCTTCGACCGCCAGCTGCAGTCGCTGATCCGCGACGCCGAGCGGTCGACGGCCGGCAACTCCCGCATGCACCTGACCGTCTGCGCCAGCTACGGCGGCCGCTGGGACATCGTCGCCTCGGTCCGCTCGCTGATCGCCGCTGCCGCCGATCCGCGCGCGCTGGCGCAGACGCTGTCGGAAGCGCAGCTCGGCGAGCATCTGGGCCTTGCCTTCGCCCCCGATCCCGATCTGCTGATCCGCACCGGCGGCGAGCAGCGGATCAGCAACTTCCTGCTCTGGCAATGCGCCTACAGCGAGCTGTACTTCACGCACACGCTGTGGCCGGACTTCGATGCCGCTGCCTTCGATGCGGCGCTGGCCTGGTTCGCCACCCGCGAGAGGCGCTTCGGGCAGATCAACGGGCAACTGCCGATCGCCGCCGCCGAAGAAGCGCGTGCTTAGGCAGCGCGTCATCACCGCGATCGTGCTGCTCGGGGCGCTGCTCGCGGCGGCGGCGGCCGGCAGGCTGGCGCTCGACGCCGTGCTCGCCGTCTTTCTCGGCGCCGCTGCGTTCGAGTGGCTCCGCCTGGCGCAGCACTCGCCGGCGCTGTGCGCCGCCGCGGCGATGCTGTTCGCCGGCGGACTGATCGCCGCCCGCGCGTTTGCCCCCGAGCCTTCGGCGGCGCTGATCGTTGCCCTGTGCGCCGCGGCGACGCTGTCCTGGCTGGTGATCGCGGCGATGGTGCTGCGCGGCGCCCGGCGCGGCGCGCGCATTCCCCATGGCGCGTCGACGGCGCTGGCGCTGCTGCTGCTGGCGGCGGCGTGGGTCGCCACCATGCACCTGCTCGATGCCGGCGCCCTGTATCTGCTGTCGGTGCTGGCGATTGTCTGGCTGGCCGACATCGCCGCCTACTTCTGCGGCCGCCGCTGGGGCCGGCGCAAGCTTGCCCCGGCGATCAGCCCCGGCAAGACCTGGGCCGGCGTCGGCGGCGCCCTGACCGCCGTGCTGGTCCTGGCGCCGCTGCTGGCCGCAGCGGCGGCCGGAGTGCCGGCGTTTTCGACCCTGCTGCTGCACGAGCTCGCGCTGCCGGCCGGCCTGGCGCTGCTGGCGGCACTGGTGGCGCTGTCGGTCGTCGGCGATCTGTTCGAGAGCCTGCTGAAGCGGCAGGTCGGCGCCAAGGACAGCAGTCACCTGCTGCCGGGCCACGGCGGCGTGCTCGACCGGATCGACGCCGCCATCGCCGTGCTGCCGGCGGCGGCGCTGCTCGATCTGTGGCTGCGGCCATGAGCCCGCCGGGCCGTCCGGACGGCGAATCGGTCGAGCGCGAACGGAGTCGACGCGGGATGACGCGGATCACGCTGCTCGGAGCGACCGGCTCGATCGGATCGAGCACGCTCGATGTCATCGCCCGGCACCCCGGGCGCTTCACCCTGCATGCGGCGACCGCGGCGAGCAGCGTCGAGGCGCTGGTGGCCGTCTGCGCCCGCTTCCGGCCGCAGGTGGCGGTGATCGCCGACGAGACGAAGTTCGGGGCGCTGCGCGCTTCGCTCGCTGCCGCAGGCCACGGTACCGAGGTCCGGGCCGGCGCCGCGGCGCTGGCCGAAGTCGCCTGCGCGCCCGAGTGCGACACCGTCGTGGCGGCGATCGTCGGCGCCGCCGGCCTGATGCCGACCATCGCCGCCGCGCGCGCCGGCAAGCGCGTGCTGCTCGCCAACAAGGAGTCGATCGTCTGCGCCGGACGGCTGCTGATGGACGCCGTGCGCGCCGGCGGCGGCGAACTGCTGCCGGTGGACAGCGAACACAGCGCCATTCACCAGTGCCTGGCCGGCGCCCGCGCCGCCGGGCGCGACGTGCGGCGGCTGATCCTGACCGCCTCCGGCGGGCCGTTCCGCGGCCGCAGCGACTTCGCCGGCATCACCCCCGACGAAGCCTGCGCGCATCCCAACTGGGTCATGGGTCGGAAGATCTCGGTCGACTCGGCGACGCTGATGAACAAGGGCCTCGAGGTCATCGAGGCGAGCTGGCTGTTCGGCTTTCCGCCGCAGCGGATCGAGGTCGTCGTGCATCCGCAGAGCGTGATCCACTCGATGGTCGAGTTCGTCGACGGCTCGGTGGTGGCGCAGCTCGGCACGCCGGACATGCGCACGCCGATCGCCTATGCTCTGGCCCATCCGGAGCGGATCGAGAGCGGGTCGGCGAGCCTCGACTTCAGCTGCCTCGGCGCCCTGAGCTTCGAGCCGCCGGACCTGCGCCGCTTCCGCTGCCTGGCGCTCGCCTACGAGGCGCTGGCCGGCGGCACCGCCCGCACGGCGGCGTTGAACGCCGCCAACGAGATCGCGGTCGAAGCCTTTCTCGACCGGCGCCTGCCCTTCGATCGGATTGCCGACGTCATCGAAAGTACCCTGAGCGCAGCCGACGACATGGAACCCGAGTCGCTCGAGGACGTGCTGGCGATCGATGCCCGCGCGCGGAGGCAGGCCTCGCGGCAGGTGGCCGTCCGGTCGGGCCAGCCGCCGGCGTCAGGAAACGCATGAACACGATCACGACTCTCGCCGCCTTCCTGGTCACGCTCGGCGTGCTGATCGTGATCCACGAGTTCGGCCACTACTGGGTGGCGCGTCGATGCGGCGTGCGCGTGCTGCGCTTCTCGGTCGGCTTCGGACGGCCGCTCATCCGGCGCGTCTACGGCGCCGACCGGACCGAGTGGGTGATCGCCGCGATTCCGCTCGGCGGTTACGTGCGGATGCTCGACGAGCGCGATCCGGACACCGATCCGCGCCTGCTCGCCGACCTGTCGCGCGCCTTCAACCGGCAGCCGGTGGCCAAGCGCATCGCCATCGTGCTCGCCGGTCCGCTCGCCAACCTGCTGCTCGCCGTCGGCGTGTACTGGTTCCTGAACGTCAGCGGCACCCTCGAACCGCGCGCCGTGCTCGGCCCGCCGGCGCAGGAGACCATTGCCGCCGCCGCCGGCCTGCGCGACGGCGACGAGGTGATCGCCATCGACGGACGCGCCGTCCGCGGTTACAGCGACGTGCGCTGGAAACTGCTCGAGCGCGCGGTCGACCGCGCGCCGGTCGAGCTGACGCTGCGTGCGGCCGGCGCCGGCGAGCGCACCGTGCTGCTCGACCTGGCGCGGCTCGGACCCGGCGAGATCGACCAGTCGGTGTTCGCGCGCATCGGCATCGCCCTGGCCGAGCCGCAGCCGGTCGTGCGCGGTCTGACCGACGATTCCGCCGCCGCCCGCGCCGGCCTGCGCCCGGGCGACCGCTTCATCAGCGTCGACGGACAGGCGGTCGAGCGTTCGCGCGATGTCAGCCGCATCGTCCGCGCGGCGCCGGATCGCGACATCTCGACGGTGATCGAGCGCGACGGAGCGCTGCTGAGGTTCCAGCTGCGGCCGGCGGCGGTCAAGGTCGGAGACGAAACGATCGGCCGCATCGGCGTCGACTTCCGCGACCTCGTGGAGGTCCGCTACGGTGCCGTCGAAAGCGTCGGTCTGGCGGTCGAGCGCACCTGGGACACGGCGATCTTCTCGCTGCGCATGCTGGGCAAGATGGTCACCGGAGAAGCCTCCTGGAAGAACCTCTCCGGGCCGGTGACGATCGCCGACTACGCCGGGCAGACCGCGCGCATCGGCGTGGTGGCCTACCTGAGCTTCCTGGCGCTGGTGTCGATCAGCCTCGGCGTGCTCAACCTGCTGCCCATTCCGATGCTCGATGGTGGGCACCTGTTGTACTATTTTGTCGAAATTCTCAAGGGCAGCCCGCCGGCCGAATGGGTTGTGGAGTGGGGGCAGCGCGCCGGCATCGGCGTGCTGCTGATGCTCACGGCGCTGGCGATATACAACGATCTGACACGGCTGCTGGCGTAGTTTCCAACGTGTTCCTGGTTCCGTCGTCAAAGCGCGGCGCCGCGCTGGCTGCCCGCATCGTGTGCGGGCTGCTGCTCGCGGTCTGCGGCGCCGCGACGGCGCAGGAATTCGTCATCCGCGACATCCGCGTCGAAGGCATCGCCCGCACCGAGGCCGGCACGGTGTTCAGCTACCTGCCGCTGCGGGTCGGGGACCGCTACGACCCGGAGCGCGGCGCCGCCGCGATCCGGGCCCTGTTCGCCACCGGCCTGTTCAAGGACGTGCGCTTCGAGGCCGAGGGCGACGTGCTGGTGGTCATCGTCGAGGAGCGGCCGGCGATCGCCGAGGTCAAGCTCGAAGGGGTCAAGGAGTTCGACAAGGACACGGTGGCGAAGTCGCTGCGCGAGGTCGGCCTCGGCGACGGCCGCGTCTTCGACCGGGCGCTGCTCGAGCGTGCCGAGCAGGAGCTGAAGCGGCAGTACCTGACCCGGGGCCTGTACGGGGTCGAGGTGAAGTCGACGGTGACGCCGGTGGAGCGCAACCGGGTCAACATCCTGATCGCGGTCGACGAGGGCGAGGCGGCGCGCATCCGGGCGATCGGCTTCACCGGCAACAAGGCGTTCTCCGACGGCACGCTGCGCGACCAGCTCGATCTGACCTCGAGCGGCTGGCTCACCTGGTACACCAAGCGCGACCAGTACTCGCGGCCGAAGCTCGCCGGCGACCTGGAGAAGCTGCGCTCGTTCTACCTGAACCGCGGCTTCCTCGACTTCAACATCGAGTCCACCCAGGTGTCGATCAGCGCCGACAAGCGCGACATCTACATCACCATCAACCTGGTCGAGGGCGAGCGCTACACGGTGTCGCAGGTCAAGCTCGCCGGCGAGCTGCTCGGCCTCGAGGACGAACTGAACGCCCTGATCGACGTGAAGCCGGGCGACGTCTTCAACGCCGAGCGCCTCAATGCCATCTCCAAGCGCATCACCGACCGGCTCGGCGCCCTCGGTTACGCCTTCGCCACCGCAAACGCGGTTCCGGAACCCAACCGCGACAAGCGCGAGGTTTCGATCACCTTCTTCATCGATCCCGGCCGCCGCGTCTACGTGCGGCGGGTGAACATCAGCGGCAATTCGCGTACCCGCGACGACGTGATCCGGCGCGAGGTGCGGCAGTTCGAATCGGCGTGGTTCGACGCCGAGAAGGTGCGGCTGTCGCGCGACCGCATCGACCGCCTCGGCTTCTTCGAGAAGGTCGAGGTCGAGACCCCCGCCGTGCCCGGATCGTTCGACCAGGTCGACGTCAACTTCAAGATCGAGGAGCGCGCGACCGGCCAGCTGCAGGCGGGCGCCGGCTATTCCAGTTCGGAAGGCCTGGTGCTGCAGGGGTCCTATTCGCAGCGCAACACCTTCGGCACCGGCCACGCGGTCTCGTTCGAAGTCAACACCAGCCAGGTGTCGCGGACGCTGTCGCTGACGCACACCGATCCCTACGTGACGCTGTACGGAGTCAGCCGCACGACCGAACTCATCTACCGCAAGTCCGACCTGGCGCAGCTCGGACTCGGAAGCGTCGACCTCGATTCGCAGATCGCCGCCGTGCGCTTCGGCATCCCGTACACCGAGTTCGACACCGTCTTCCTCGGCCTGCGCTACGAGGCGACGCAGATCGGCCTGACCGAGTTCAGCCCGCCGTCATACATCCAGTACGTCGAGGACTTCGGCGACTCGCCGACGGCCCTGGAGCTCACGCTCGGCACCGTCCGCGACAGCCGCGACAACATCCTGGTGCCGACCCGCGGCGCCCAGCAGCGCCTGTTCGCCGAGTGGGGACTGCCGGTGATGGACCTCGAGTACTACCGGCTGACCTACCAGCACACCCGCTACCTGCCGCTCACCAACCGTCTCACGCTGGCGGGCAACATCGAACTCGGCTACGGCAATTCCTACGGCGGCAAGCCGTATCCGATCTTCAAGAATTTCTATGTCGGCGGCATCAACAGCGTGCGCGGCTACGAGACCGCCTCGCTCGGTCCGGTCGACGTCTTCGGCACGCCGCTCGGCGGCACGCGGAGGCTGAACTTCCAGACCGAGGTGCTGACGCCGCTGCCCGGCGGCGACCGCACGCTGCGGATCTTCGGCTTCGTCGACGGCGGCTGGGTCTGGGGCCAGGACGACAAGGTGGCTCTCGGCGATCTTCGCTTCTCCACCGGTGTCGGCATCGCGTGGATCTCGCCCCTCGGCCCGATGAAGTTCAGCTACGCCTACCCGATCAACAGCAAGTCCACCGACAAGCTGCAACGGTTCCAGTTCTCGATTGGCACCGGATTCTGAGTGTTTCCCCAGGGCCGGGGACTTCGCCCGGCCCGCCCGGCGCGGGGGTCGAGCAAGGCTCGGGCGGCCCGGCGCCGTCGTGAGCGGGGCGCCGGCACGCGCGATAAACTGCGCGCCTTCCATGTGGATGATCTGACCATGAGCGGATTCTTCAGGGCCGCGGCAACGGCCGCTGCCGCCGCGCTCCTCTCGCTGGCCTGTGCCGCATCGGCCCAGGAGCTGAAGCTCGGATACGTCAGCTCGGAACGCATCCTGCGCGACTCGGCGCCGGCCAAGGCGGCGACGCAGAAGCTGGAGGCGGAATTCTCGAAGCGCGACCGCGAGCTTCAGGACATGGGGGCCAAGCTGAAGGCCGCCGCCGACCGCTTCGAGAAGGACGCACCGGTGCTCAGCGAGTCCGACCGCGCGCGCCGGCAGCGCGAACTGGCGGAGATGGACCGCGACCTGCAGCGGCGGCAGCGGGAATTCCGCGAGGACCTGAACCAGCGCCGCAACGAGGAACTGCAGGGGCTGCTGGAGCGGGCACAGCGGATCGTCCGCCGCATCGCCGAGCAGGAGAAGTTCGACCTGATCGTGCAGGACGCCGTCTACTTCAGCCCCCGCGTCGACATCACCGAGAAGGTGCTGCGCGAGCTGAACGCGCCGAAGTAGGCATCGGCTCGCGCCGATGGCCGCCGGCTTCCGCATCGATGCCCTGGCCGAAGCCGTCGGCCGGCAATGCGCCGGGCGGCTGGCGGCGACGCTGCGCGGCGATGTCTCGCGGCGGATCACCGGCGTGGCGCCGCTCGCAACCGCCGGCGACGAACACCTGAGTTTCCTCGCCAACCGCGCCTATCGCGCGGCGGCGGCGGCGACGCGCGCCGGCGCGCTGGTGCTGGCGCCGGGGCAGGCGGCGGCGCTGTTCGGTGATCGCCCCGACGCGCCGGCGCTGGTCGAGTGCGCCAATCCCTACGCCTGGTTTGCCTTCGCGGCGCAGTTGCTCGCCGGCGCCGGCACGCCGGCGCCCGGAGTTGCGGCGGCCGCCCACCGGGCGGCCGCGGCCGAAGACGAAGACAGCGCC
>CAYLZU010000136.1:0-8341 GCA_964388005.1 uncultured Burkholderiaceae bacterium | reverse complement strand
CTTTGCTCTCTAAATTCTCGAAGGGCGGTGTCTCACGTCATATTGGCACGGGGGGTAACTCGCCTTTGGCTGGCCTGACTGGCTTGTGCTTGGTGTCCACCATGTCTCCTTGGTGGACACCTGCTCGGCCCCACCGCCGCGCGATCGTGCCGCAGCGTCGGGCAAGATCACAGATGCCGCGGCCGGACGCTTACGAAGCTCTTGACCTTGTGTTCGCCGTTGTAGCGCGCCACGCATCGCCGGAACGTCGACAGCGGCAGGTGCGCCATGACCTGCGCGAAGACGAGTTGCCTTGATGCATCGCCACCTCCTGCGGACGCGGCCCGCAACAAGGGCGAACTCTGCGTCGCGAAGTTCAAATCGAGACCAGACCGCAACGACAAGGTCTCACGATAGGTCATCAATTTGCCGGCGCCTCGGCTGAGAACGTTGGGACACTACTGATCCGGCATGAAGTCGCTCGTCTACATCGCGCTGGGCTGGCTGGCGCCGATCGTCGTCTTCCTGGTCGGCACGCCGATGCTGGTCGGAGCGCTCGGCTTCGCCGGCTTCGGCGTCTTTGCCCTGGCGGCGACGCTGGTGGCGGCGGCGGCCACGATCGATCTCGGCTTCAACGCCTTGGCGGTGCGCGACCTGGCGCGCCGCCGCCAGGACCCGGAGGCCTTCCGCCGCCACGCGGCCGGGCTGCACTCGATCTTCGCCGCCCTCGGCGGAACCGCCGTGGTGGTCGTCTGGTCGCTGTCGGCGGCGATTGCCCGACGGCTCAACTGGGACCAGGCGCTCGCGCCCGCGGACGCCGTTGCCGCGGTCCGCTGGGCCGGGCTGTGGCTCGGGCTGGCGTTCTGCAATGCCGGGCTGGCCAGCAGCCTGCGCGCGGCGGAGCGGTTCGGCGCCCTGACGCTGCTGGCCAGCGGCGCCCTGGCCGCCACCTGGGCGGCGGCGGTGGCTGCCGCCTACGCAGGCCTGGGTGCCGCCGATGCCGTGGCGCTGGCCGCCGGCATCGCCGCCGTGCAGACCGTCTTTGCGGCGGCGATGCAGGCGCGGGTCTTCGGCCGCTGGCCAGGGCTGGGGCAGGTGCCGTGCTTCGATCCCGGGGCAGCACGCTTCGCCGCGGCCGCGTTCCTCAACCAGGCGACATCGCTCGCCACCTACCATGCCGACAAGGCGATCGTCTCCGGCGTGCTCGGCGCCGCGCCCGCCGGCATATACGTCGCCGCCGCCAACATCGCCAACAAGCCGCTGGCGTTCGTCGCCACGCTGGCGTCGATCCTGTTTCCGCGCATCGCGGCGCTGGAGTCCCAGGGGCGGGCGTTCCGCTCGGCGCGCACGTATCTGGCCGCCAGCCGGATGCTCGCCGCCGCTTCGACCCTGATGGCCGCCTGCGGCCTGGTGCTGGCCGCCGACTTCGTCCGCCTGTGGCTCGGCGACGGGGTGCCCGAGGACGTCGCCACCGCGTTCCAGATCCTGCTCGTCGCCTACTGGCTGGCGGCGTTGTCGGTGGCGCCGTCCAATGCCCTTGCCGGCCAGGGCAACATGCATCGCGGCGCCGTCTTCGCGCTCGCCGGCGGCGTGGTCACGTTGGCGCTTTGCGTGCTGCTGGTGCCGCGGTTCGGTATCGTCGGCGCCGCCGTCGCCGGCCTGGCCGGCATGTCGCAGGCGGCGGTGTTCGAACTGTGGGCGCATCGCGAAGCGCAGGCGCGGATTCGCATCCTTCGCCTGCGGTTGCGGCGCACGCTGGCAGCGCTGGCAGCCGGCGGCGGCGCGGCCGCGGCGGCGACGGCGCTGGTGGTGCGGACGCTTCCCGCTGGCTGGGTGGCGCTCGCCGCCGCGGCGGCGGCGGGGGTGGCGGCGTTCGTGGCCGTGTGGTTCGGACTGCGGCTGGCGGTGCGGGAGGAGCGAGTGCTGCTGGCGCGGCTGCTGCGCTGGATCGGCGTGAGGCATTGATGGCGGAACGGATCCTCGAACTCGGCTGCGGCCGTAGCAAGCGGGAAGGCGCGGTCGGCGTCGACATCCTCGCCGACAGCGACGCCGACGTCGTCCACGACCTCGACGTGTTTCCGTATCCGTTCGATGACAGTTCGTGGGACCGGGTCCTCGCATTCGACGTGCTCGAGCACGTCGAGCGCTTCGTGCCCTGTGTCGAGGAGATCTGGCGCATCGCCCGGCCGGGGGCGACGGTGGAGGCGACCGGGCCGTTCATGAGCAGCATCAACTACTACTCCGACCCGACCCACCGCCGCGCTTTCACCTCCCGCACCTTCGACTACTTCATCGAGGGCACGACGTTCTTCCGCTACGGTTACAGCCGGGCGCGATTCCGCCTGAAGCGCTGCGACTTCGACCCCGACCAGCTGCCGCTGCGACGAGGAGTCAGCCGCTGGCTGCTGGCCTGGGCCAACCGCAACAAGGTGATCTACGAGGAGCGCTTCGCCTTCCTCTACCCGGTGCACACCGTGTACTTCGAGCTGGAAGTCGTCAAGTGACGCCGGTGACGGTGGCCATCAACGCCACGGCGCTGCTGTCGCCGCTGACCGGCATCGGCCACTACGCGCGCAGCCTGGCGCAGGCGCTCGATGCCACCGGCGAGGTCGAGCTCCACTACTTCTATGGCACGGGCTGGAGCGGGCTGCTGCGCGAGGCGCCGGTGCCGAGCATCGTCGCCGGCAAGAAGCTGGTCAAGTCGCTGGTGCCGCGGGCCTACGAGGTGATGCGCTGGCTGCAGCAGCGCCGCTTCGACGCCGGCATCCGCAGCCTGCCGAATGCCGTCTACCACGAGCCCAACTTCCTCGCCTTTGCCTGCGAGCGACCGACGGTGATCACCGCCCACGACCTGTCGTGGCTGCGCTACCCGGAAACGCAGCCGGCCGACCGCGTGCGGGCGATGAACGACCGCTTCCCGCGGGCGCTGGCGCGCTGCGCCCACGTGATCACCGACGCCGAGTCGGTGCGCCGGGAGATCATCGACACCTACGCCGTGGCGCCGGACCGCGTCACCGCCGTGCCGCTGGCAGCGCGGGCGATCTTCCGGCCGGCAACCGAGGCCGCCTGTGCCGGCGCCATCGGCCGCCACGACCTGGCCTGGCGCCACTACTTCCTGTGCGTCGGCACACTGGAGCCGCGCAAGAATCTGCAACTCGCCGTCAAGGCCTATGCCGGCCTGCCGCCGGCGTTGCGCAATCGCTTCCCGCTCGCGATCGTCGGCATGAAGGGCTGGCTGACGTCCGACCTCGAGAAAGTCCTGGCGCCGCTTGCGGCCAGCGGCCACGCCCGCATGATCGGCTACGTCGACGACGACGAGCTGGCGCTGCTGGTCGCGGCGGCGCGGACGCTGATCTACCCGTCGCTGTACGAAGGCTTCGGCCTGCCGCCGCTGGAGGCGATGGCCAGCGGCACGCCGGTCGTCACGTCCAACGTCTCGTCGCTGCCGGAAGTGGTCGGCGATGCCGGCATCCAGGTCGGCCCGGACGATATCCAGGCGCTGCGCGAGGCGATGGGCAAACTCGCCGAAGACGACCGCGCGTGGGAGGCGTTACGCTCGGCCGGTCTGGCGCGGGCGTCGCAGTTCTCCTGGACGCGCTGCGCGCGTGAAACGCTCGCCATCTATCGGCAGGTGCTGGCTTGACCATCCGCGCTCTCCACCTCGGCAAGTTCGACGACGTCGGCGGCATCGAGCGCCATGTCCGCTCGTTGCTGCGCGGGCTGGCGGCCAGCGGCGAGGTCGAGCCGGTGAACCTGGTGTCGAACGACTCGCCGCGCACCGACCGTCATCGCAGCCACGGCTACCTCACCGTGCGCGCCGCCTGTTTCGGCGCGGTGTCGAGCCTGGCGCTGTCGCCGACGCTGCCGTGGCTGGCGCTGCGGCTGCACCGCCAGTATCGCTTCGACCTCGTGCACCTGCACTTTCCCGATCCGCTCGGGCAGTTCGTCGCCTCGCTCCTGCCCGGCGGCGTGCGGCGGGTGATCTCGTGGCACAGCGACATCGTCCGCCAGCGGTGGGCGATGGCGCTGTACCAGCCGCTGCTCGACGGCTTCGTGCGCCGGGCCGACGCCATCGTCGGCGCGACGCCGTTTCACTTTTCCGGTTCGACCCAGTTGCCCTCCGGCGGGCCGCAGCGGGTCGTGATCCCGTACGGCTTCGAGGCGGCCGAGTTCCAGCCGACGGCCGCGAGCCGGCAGCGGCTGGCGGCGCTGCTGCGGGAGAAGCAGGCCGGAGGCGGGCGGGCGCTGTTCGCGCTCGGCCGGCACGTGTACTACAAGGGCTTCGACGTGCTGATCCGGGCGATGGCGGCGATCGATGCCGTGCTCTGGATCGGCGGCACCGGCCCGCTGACCGGGGACCTGAAGCTGATCGCCCGCCGCGAAGGGGTCGAGCACAAGGTGCGCTTCGTCGGCCGCATCGCCAACGACGAACTGATCGCCTACTACGAGGCGGCCGACGTGTTCGTGCTGCCGTCGGTCGCGAAGGCGGAGGCGTTCGGCCTGGTGCAGCTCGAGGCGATGTACTGCCGCCGGCCGGTGGTGAGCTGCCGCCTCGGCACCGGCGTCGATTGGGTCAACCAGGATGGCGCGACCGGCCTCGTCGTCGAGCCGCGCGACGCGGCGCAGCTGGCGGCGGCGATCAACAGGCTGCTCGGCGATCCGGCGCTGCGCGCGACGATGGGCGAGGCCGGCCGCCGCCGGGTCGAGCGCGACTTCTCCACCGACAGCATGGTGCGGCAGATGCTCGCCGTGTACCGCGATGTCTGCGGCGAATCGGCCGCCGCCCGCGCCGCGGCGTAAGTCGCCCCTTCGCCCGGCGGGAATCGTTTGCCGTGACCTTTCTGACCCAGGCCCTGCTGGCGGCCCTGTTCACGGTGCTGCTGGTGCTGTGGCTGCGGCGGCCGGCGGAGCGCTTCGGCCTCGTCGATCACCCCGGCGGCCGCAAACGCCACGCCGACATCGTGCCGCTGACGGGAGGGCTGGCGATGACGGTCGGTTTCTTCGCCGCGCTGTCGCTGTCCTTCGGCGCCCTGGCGCAGTACAAGGTGCTGTTCGTTGCCGTGGTGATGCTGGCGGCGATCGGGCTGCTCGATGACCTCGGCGAGGTCTCGCCGCGCAGCAAGCTCGGGGTGCAGGTCATCGCCGCCGTGCTGATGACCTCGTGGGGCAACCATTTCCTGACCAGCCTCGGCGACCTCTTCGGCCGCGGCCCGGTCGATCTCGCCAACTGGGCCATTCCGCTGACCGTGTTCGCCACCGTGGCGGTGATCAACGGCATCAACATGCTCGACGGCATGGACGGGCTCGCCGGCGGGCTGGCGGCGGTCATGCTCGGCTTCTTCGCCCTGTTCTCGCTGTGGCAGGGCGACGTCAACGCGCTGAAGATCGTCCTGGTGCTGCTCGGCGCGGTGGCCGGCTTCCTGCTCTTCAACGCGCCGCACCCGTGGCGCGGGCGGCGGCGGGTGTTCATGGGCGACACCGGCAGCCTCGTGCTCGGCTTCGTCGTCACCTGGTTCACGATCGACCTGACGCAGCCGGGCCGTCCCGGCGCGGTGCCGCCAGTGGTGATGCTGTGGGTGGTCGGGCTGGTGCTGTTCGACCTGTTCACCGTCACCGTGCGGCGGCTGCTGCAGCGGCGCGATCCGGTGGCGCCCGACCGCGCCCACGTGCACCACGTGCTGCAGCGCTGGGGACTGACCGTCGTGCAGACCTGGACCCTGCTGCTCGCCTGCAATGCCGCCCTCGGCGCCGCCGGCATCATCGCCTGGAAGACCGGCGTGCCGGAATCGGTGCTGTTCGCCGCCTATCTCGCCGTCGGCTTCGCCTACTTCGCCGTCTTCTTCCGCCCCGGGCGGCTGCTGCGCTGGAAGCGGCAGCGGGCGCGGCAGCCGTAGCCTCGCCGCGCCGATCGGGCTTTCCCTTCGCGCCGCGCGCTGCGGGACGAGCGCTTCGGGGCGGCTGGGCGTGCTCAGCGAACCGGCAACGGCTGCGCCACCGCAACCCGCTCGATCACGCCGCCGCCGAGGCAGACCTCGCCGTCGTACAGCACCGCTGACTGGCCCGGCGTCATCGCCCACTGCGGCGAGTCGAAGGCGAGGGTGAAATGATCGGCGCCGATCGCGGCGACGGCGCACCGGGCGTCGGCCTGCCGGTAACGCGTCTTGGCGCTGAACCGGCTGCCCGCCGCTGGCGGCTCGCCGCGGATCCACGCCGCGTCGGCGGCCTCTGCTTCGTCCGCCAGCAGCCACGGATGATCGTGCCCCTGCACCACCCACAGCGTGTTGCCCGCCATGTCCTTGCGGGCCACGAACCACGGCTCGCCGGAACCGTCGCGCATGCCGCCGACGCCGATGCCCTTGCGCTGGCCGAGGGTGTAGAAGGCCAGCCCGACGTGCTCGCCAATGGTGCGGCCGTCGGCCGTGCGGATCGGTCCCGGCGTCATCGGCAGGTAGCGGTTGAGGAACTCGCGGAACGGCCGCTCGCCGATGAAGCAGATGCCGGTCGAGTCGCGCTTGGCGGCGTTGGGCAGGCCGATGTCGGCGGCAATGCGCCGCACGTCGCGCTTGAGCAGGTGGCCGACCGGAAACAGCGTGCGCGCGAGCTGCGCCTGGTTCAGCCGGTGCAGGAAGTAGCTCTGGTCCTTGCCGGGATCGACGCCGCGCAGCAGTTCGAAGCGGCCTTCGTGCGCCCGTACCCGCGCGTAGTGGCCGGTGGCGATGCGCGTGGCGCCTAGCCGCAGCGCGTGATCGAGAAAGGCCTTGAACTTGATCTCGGCATTGCACAGCACGTCCGGGTTCGGCGTGCGGCCGGCCGCGTACTCGGCGAGGAAGGCGGCGAAGACCCGCTCGCGATACTCGGCGGCGAAGTTCACCGCTTCCAGGTCGATGCCCAGCACGTCGGCGACCGACGCCGCGTCGATCCAGTCCTGCCGTGACGAGCAGTGCTGGTCGTCATCTTCGTCTTCCCAGTTCTTCATGAACAGGCCGACGACTTCGAAGCCCTGCTGCTTGAGCAGGTAGGCGGCGACGGCGGAGTCGACGCCGCCGGACAGGCCGACGACGACGCGGCCGCGGCTCATCGCTTCGTCGCCACGGCGCAGGCCGGGGTCCAATCTGTGGCACCAAAAACCTGGGCCCCGGCCTGCGCCGGGGCGACGGCGGAAGGATGGGTCAGCAGCAGATCCAGTGGGTAACGCACGCCGCTCAGATAGTCGTCGACGCACCGCTGCACCAGCGGGCTGCGGTGTTCGGCGGCGCGGGCGGCGATCGCCGCCGGCGTCAGCCACAGTGCGCGCAGGATGCCGTCGTCGAGAGGCCTCGCCGTATCGAACGGTCCCAGTTCGCCGCAGAACGCAAAGCGCAGGTAGGTCGCGCCGTTGCCGGCCGGTGGCGGCTCCGCTCGCCAGAGGTAGATGCCGAGCAGTTGCGTCGGCGTGAAGGCGAACGCGGTCTCCTCCAGCGTCTCCCGTGCGGCGGCGGCGAGCAGCGTCTCGCCGGGGTCGAGGTGCCCGGCCGGCTGGTTGAGGCGGATGCCGGCGTCCGTTTGCTCTTCCACGAGCAGGAAGCGGCCGTCGCGCTCGATCACGGCCGCCACCGTGACCGACGGTTTCCAGGGATCTGGCATCGTTCGACGAGGGGCGCCGCGCGCCTCGGTGGAGGCCGGTGGGACAATCGCGTAAATTCTAGCCACCCGGCCGGCGCGAACGGCCGCTCGAAGCAAGAACCAAGCGGGGAGAACTCCATGTTGATCGGTGTTCCGGCCGAAACGCGGCCGGGGGAGACGCGCGTTGCCGCGACCGCCGAGACGGTGAAGAAGCTGGTCGCCGGCAAGCACACGGTGCTGGTGCAGTCCGGCGCCGGCCTGGCGGCCAGCCAGACCGACGAGATGTACGTGGCCGCGGGGGCGGGCATCGGCACCGCGGCCGATGCCCTGGGCAGCGAGATGGTGCTGAAGGTGCGGCTGCCGTCGGCCGACGAACTGGCAAGGATGAAGAACGGCGCGGTGCTGATCGGCATGCTGGAGCCGTTCAACGCCGACGGCATCGCGGCGATGAACGCGGCCGGGCTCACCGCCTTCGCGCTGGAAGCGGCGCCGCGCACGACGCGGGCGCAGAGCATGGACGTGCTGTCGTCGCAGGCCAACATCGCCGGCTACAAGGCGGTGCTGCTGGCGGCGAACACCTACGGCCGCCTGCTGCCGATGATGATGACGGCCGCCGGCACGATCAAGGCGGCGCGGGTGGTGATCCTCGGTGCCGGCGTCGCCGGATTGCAGGCGATCGCCACCGCCAAGCGGCTCGGGGCGGTGATCGAGGCCTCCGACGTGCGCCCGGCGGTGAAGGAGCAGATCGAGTCGCTCGGCG
>CAYLZU010000135.1:0-8363 GCA_964388005.1 uncultured Burkholderiaceae bacterium | reverse complement strand
GCACCGACAGGTCCTCGACGAAGACGTGCGGCGCCAGCAGCACCAGCCCGGCGACCGCCTCGGGAAAGGCGGCGGCGTGGATCAGGGCGATCGAGGCGCCGTCGCTGTGGCCGAACAGCCACGGCGGCCCGGCGCCGACGTCGACGCCGGCGGCCTCCAGGAACCGAGGCAGTACCTCGCGCGCCTGCTCGTGCATGTACTCGGGGTGCCAGCGCTCGTCGTGCCGGCGCGGCGTCGAACGGCCATAGCCGGCGCGCGAGTACACCAGTCCGCGGAAGCCGCCGGCCTCAGTGAGCCGCGCCGGAAAGTCCCTCCACATCGACGCCGAGCCGAGTCCTTCGTGCAGGAACACGAGCAGCGGCACCGCCGCATCGCCGCTGCCGACCCAGCGGTACTCCAGCCGCACTTCGCGGCCGCCCTGGCGGACGGCGGCAAACTGGATCGGCGCCTCGCGGTGATGGGCCGGCATCGGTGCGGCGCGCTGGAGCATCTCGTCCGGTGCGGCCGGCGGCGTCAGCGCCGCGACTGCTCGCTCTCGCGCAGGCGGAAGCGCTGGATCTTGCCGGTGGCGGTCTTCGGCAGTTCGTCGATGAATTCGAGCAGGCGAGGGTACTTGTGCGGCGCCAGCCGGCTCTTGACGAACGCCTTCAGTTCCTCCGCCATCGCCTCGCTCGCCGCCTGCCGCTCCTTCAGCACGACATAGGCCTTCGGCCGCGTCAGGCCGTGCTCGTCGGTGACGCCGATCAGCGCCGCCTCGAGCACGGCGGGATGCTGCACCAGGGTGGCCTCGACCTCGAACGGCGACACGTACTGGCCGCTGACCTTCAGCATGTCGTCGCTGCGGCCGGAGTAGACGTAGTCGCCGGCGGCGTCGCGCTCGTACTTGTCGCCGCTGCGCGTCCAGCCGCCCTGGAAGGTGGCGTCGCTGCGGGCGCGGTCGTGCCAGTACATCAGCGCCGACGACGGCCCCTTGATGTACAGGTCGCCGATCTGGCCACTGCCTTCGATCGGCCGCCCCGACTCGTCGCGGATCTCGATGTCGTAGCCGGGAACCGGCCTGCCCGAGGTGCCGTAGCGCACGTCGCCCGGCCGGTTCGAGATGAAGATGTGCAGCATCTCGGTCGAGCCGATGCCGTCGATGATCTCGACCCCGTAGTGGGCGGTGAAGCGCTCGCCGATGTCGCGCGGCAGCGCCTCGCCGGCGGAAGAACACAGCCGCAGCGCCACCGCCTCCTTGGGCGGCAGGCTGGGCGAGGCCAGCATGCCGGCGTAGCCGGTCGGGGCGCCGAAGAACACCGTCGGCCGGCGTTCGGTCCAGCGCTTGAAGATCGCATCGGGCGTCGGCCGCTCGGCCATCAGCAGCACCGTGGCGCCGACCGACAGCGGGAACGACAGCGCGTTGCCGAGTCCATAGGCGAAGAACAGCTTCGCCGCCGAGAAGCAAAGGTCGCTCTCGCGCAGGCCGAGCACCGGCGTGCCGTACAGCTCCGCCGTCCAGTAGGGATTGGCGTGCGTGTGCACCGTGCCCTTGGGCCGCCCGGTCGAGCCGGACGAATACAGCCAGAAGGCGATCTCGTCGGCGCGGGTGTCGGCGGCGGCCGCCAGCGGCTCCCGCGCGGCGAGCCAGGAATCGAAGTCGACGCAGCCGGCGGGCAGGTCCCTGCCGCGCGAAACGACGACCGAGCGCACTTCGTGCCCGCCCTGGCCCATCGCCGACTGGAGCACCGGCAGCAGCGGCGCCGACACCAGCGCCGCCTGCGCCCGGCAGTGGGCGAGGATGAAGGCGTAGTCGTCGGCGGTGAGCAGGGTGTTGACCGCCACCGGCACCACGCCGGCATACAGCGCGCCGAGGAAGGCGACCGGCCAGTCGCTGGTGTCGTGCATCAGCAGCAGCAGCCGCTCCTCGCGGCGCAGGCCGGAAGCGAGCAGCGCCGCGGCGCTGCGGCGGGCGCGCTGTTCAAGCTCGCCATAGGTCAGCGCACCGGCATCGTCGAGATAGGCGTCCTTGCCGGCGCGGGCCGCGTTGCGCGCGAACAGGTGACGCGCGAAGTTGAAGCGCTCGGGCGGGGGCTGCACGGCAGGTCGCGGCCGGTCGGTCATCGTCTCTCTCCCCTCGGGCGGCCGCGGTGCGCAGACCTCGATCGTGCCGTGGTCTTGCCGTCGCGGCTTAAATCGGTATTGCAGTACTATATTCGGACTTTTGCTGTTCAGGGAAGGCCCATGAACGCGCCCGAAGCCGCCCGTCTCGACCGCGTCGACTACCAGACCGATCCTTCGCGCTACCGCCACTGGCGGCTGTCGTTCGACGGCCCGCTGGCGACGCTGGCGATGGACGTCGCCGAGGACGCCGGCCTTCGCCCCGGCTACAAGCTGAAACTGAACAGCTACGACCTCGGGGTCGACATCGAACTGGCCGACGCGCTGAACCGCATCCGCTTCGAGCACCCCGAGGTGCGCGCGGTCGTCGTCACCAGCCTGAAGGAGCGCATCTTCTGCTCCGGCGCCAACATCTTCATGCTCGGCCTGTCGTCGCACGCTTGGAAGGTCAACTTCTGCAAGTTCACCAACGAGACCCGCAACGGCATCGAGGACTCCAGCCGCCACTCGGGGCTGAAGTTCCTGGCGGCGGTCAACGGCGCCTGCGCCGGTGGCGGCTACGAACTGGCGCTGGCCTGCGACGAGATCTGGCTGGTCGACGACCGCTCCTCGACCGTCAGCCTGCCGGAGGTGCCGCTGCTCGGCGTCCTGCCCGGCACCGGCGGCCTGACGCGGCTCACCGACAAGCGGCGCGTCCGCCACGACCTCGCCGACGTGTTCTGCACCACCACCGAAGGCGTGCGCGGCGAGAGGGCGGTGCAATGGCGGCTGGTCGATCGCCTGGCCAGGCCGGCGGTGTTCGCGCAGAAGGTCCGCGAGCGGGCGCTGGAGCTGGCGGCTGCGAGCGACCGGCCGGCGGACGCGGCCGGCGTGCCGCTGCCGAGGCTGGCGCGCACCATCGAGGCCGATGCGTTGCGTTACCGGCATGTCGCGGTGGCGATCGACCGCGCGGCGCGCACCGCCGCGTTCACGGTGCGGGCGCCGGAAGGCCCGCAGCGGCAGTCGATCGAGCAGATCGTGGCCGCCGGCGCCGACTGGTGGCCGCTGGCGCTCGCCCGCGAACTCGACGACGCCATCCTGTCGATGCGCAGCAACGAGCCGGAGATCGGCCTGTGGCTGCTGAAGACCGAGGGCGATGCCGCCGCCGTGCTCGACGCCGATGCGCTGCTGCTGACGCACGGCTCGCACTGGTTCGTGCGCGAAACGATCGGCTGGCTGCGGCGGATGTTCTCGCGGCTCGACGTCTCGTCGCGGTCGCTGTTCGCGCTCATCGAGCCGGGCTCGTGTTTCGCCGGCAGCCTGCTCGAACTTGCCCTGGCCGCCGACCGGACCTACATGCTGGCGCTGCCGGATGAGTCCGCTCGGCCGACGATCACGGCCACTGAGGCCAACTTCGGCCTGTATCCGATGGCCACCGGCCAGTCGCGGCTCTCGCGCCGCTTCTACGACGAGGCTGCCGCGCTCGACGCCGTGCGCCAGCGCCTCGGCCAACCGCAGGATGCCGAGGCAGCGCAGGCCGTGGGCCTCGTCACCTCGGCGCCCGACGACATCGACTGGGCCGACGAGGTGCGCGTCGCCTGCGAGGAGCGCGCCAGCCTGTCGCCGGATGCGCTGACCGGTCTGGAAGCGAACCTGCGCTTCAACGGCCCGGAGACGATGGCCACCCGCATCTTCGGCCGCCTGACCGCCTGGCAGAACTGGATCTTCCAGCGCCCCAACGCGGTCGGCGACAGGGGCGCGCTGAAGGTCTACGGCAAAGGCGAGAAGGCGGCTTTCGACTGGAACAGGGTCTGAAAGGCGTGGCCGGTGAACGGCCCACGGTCATTGCGCAGGTTTAGGGGTTAGCGATCACCGAACACGGAGTGTCCATGAGCAGCATCGACTACGGCAGCAGGATTCCCAACAACGTCAACCTCGCCGAGGACCGGGCGCTGCAGCGCGCGCTCGAACACTGGCAGCCCAACTACCTGGCGTGGTGGCGCGAGATGGGGCCGGACGGGGCGCAGGACTTCGACGTCTACCTGCGCACGGCGGTCAGCGTCGATCCTGGCGGCTGGGCGCACTTCGACCACGTGAAGATGCCCGACTATCGCTGGGGCATCTTTCTCAACCACCCCGAGCCCGGCCGGCAGGTGAACTTCGGCGAGCACAAGGGCGAGCCGGCCTGGCAGGAGGTGCCGGGCGAGCACCGCGCCAACCTGCGAAGGATCATCGTCACCCAGGGTGACACCGAGCCGGCTTCGGTCGAGCAGCAGCGCCATCTGGGGCTGACCTGCCCGAGCCAGTACGACCTGCGCAACCTCTTCCAGGTCAACGTCGAGGAGGGCCGGCATCTTTGGGCGATGGTCTACCTGCTGCACAAGTACTTCGGCCGCGACGGCCGCGAGGAAGCCGAGGCGCTGCTCGAGCGCCGCTCCGGTGACGCCGACAACCCGCGCATCCTCGGCGCCTTCAACGAGCGCACGCCGGACTGGCTCTCCTTCTTCATGTTCACCTACTTCACCGACCGCGACGGCAAGTTCCAGCTCTGCGCGCTGGCCGAGAGCGGCTTCGACCCGCTGGCGCGGACGACGAAGTTCATGCTGACCGAGGAGGCGCACCACATGTTCGTCGGCGAGTCCGGCGTGTCGCGCGTGATCCAGCGCACCTGCCAGACGATGAACGAACTGAAGACCGACGATCCCGCCAGGCTGCGCGCCGCCGGCGTCATCGACCTGCCGACGATCCAGCGGTATCTCAACTTCCACTTCAGCGTCACCATCGATCTGTTCGGTGCCGACGAGTCGAGCAACGCCGCCACCTTCTACAACTCCGGCCTGAAGGGCCGCTTCGAGGAGACGAAGCGCGACGACGACCATCGCCTGCACGGCCGCACCTACACCGTGCTCGGGGTGGCCGACGGCAAGCTCGCCGAGCGCGAGGTGCCGATGTTGAACGCCCTGAACGAGGTGCTGCGCGACGACTACATCCGCGACTCGGTCGCCGGCATCGGCCGCTGGAACCGGGTGATCGAGAAGGCCGGCCTGCCGATGCGCCTGGCGGCGCCGCACAAGGCGTTCAACCGCCGCATCGGCTCGCTGGCCGGCATCCGCGTCAGCCCGGCGGGCGAGGTGGTGAGCGAGGCCGAATGGGCGCGGCGCAGCCACGAGTGGCTGCCGAGCAGCGAGGACCGCGCATTCGTCGCTTCGCTGATGGGCCGCGTGGTGGAGCCGGGCCGCTTCGCCAACTGGATCGCGCCGCCGGCGGCGGGCATCAACAAGCAGCCGGTGGATTTCCAGTACGTGCGGTTCAACTAGCGTCGATCCGGACGGCGTCACCGCCGGACCGACGCCGGCGGGTTCGAGCGGATCGGTGGTCCGCTCAATCCGCCGCTCAGGGAACATCGCTTCATGAATCTCTCCGACTCGCAACTGCTGCGCCAGCACCTGATCGACCCCGAGGTCTGCATCCGCTGCAATACCTGCGAGGAGACCTGCCCGGTCGGCGCGATCACGCACGACTCGCGCAACTACGTCGTCGACCCCGACAAGTGCAAGGCCTGTCTCGCCTGCATCTCGCCGTGCCCGACCGGGTCGATCGACAACTGGCGCACGGTGCTGCGCCGCGACGCCTACTCGACTGCGGCGCAGTTCGGCTGGGACGCGCTGCCGGCGGAGACGACGCTCGCCGAGACGGTCGCGGCGCCGGCCTCGGAGATCGAGGCGGCCGATGCGCCGCCGGTGCCGGCCGCGGCGGTACCGGGCTCCACCGTGCCGCCCTGGTCGGCCTCGCACCCGTACGTGAACCTGTACACGCACCGGGCCCCGGCGGTGGCCACGGTGATGGGCAACTACCGCGTCACCGATGCGGCGGCCGAGAGCGACACGCGGCACATCGTGCTCGATTTCGGCGCCACGCCGTTTCCGGTGCTGGAGGGGCAGTCGATCGGCATCCTGCCGCCGGGGGTGGACGAGCACGGCCGGCCGCATCACGCGCGCCAGTACTCGATCGCGTCGCCGCGCGACGGCGAGCGGCCCGGCTACAACAACCTGTCGCTGACGGTGAAGCGGGTCAGCGCCGATCACCAGGGCAAGCCGGTGCGCGGCGTGTGCTCGAATTACCTGTGCGACCTCAAGCGCGGCGACCAGGTGCAGGTGATCGGCCCGTTCGGCAACACCTTCCTGATGCCCAACCACGCCGGCAGCCACCTGCTGATGGTCTGCACCGGAACCGGCTCGGCGCCGATGCGGGCGATGACCGAGCGCCGGCGCCGGCGCCGCGGCAAGGGCGAGGGCGGGAAGCTGATGCTGTTCTTCGGCGCCCGCTCGCAGGCCGAGCTGCCGTACTTCGGCCCCTTGATGAACCTGCCGCGCGACTTCATCGACATCAACTTCGCCTTCTCGCGCACGCCGGGCGCGCCGCGCCGCTACGTGCAGGACGCGATGCGCGAACGCGCCGCCGACCTCGGCGCGCTGCTCGATGACCCGAACACCTATGTCTACGTCTGCGGCCTGCGCGGCATGGAAGCGGGCGTGCTCGAGGCGCTGTGCCACGCGGCTAGGGCGCGTGGCCTCGACTGGGAGCTGCTCCACGCGCGGCTGAAGCAGGAAGGGCGGCTGCATCTCGAAACGTACTGATCGCTGCCAACGGGTGCATTTCGCTCGGCGGCCGCCATGCGCGGTCGAATGGCGCGCACGGATGAGGGGCGCCGGCTCGGCGCGACCGCTTGCCCGTCTGCGCTCGGCCCGTCGCCGGCGACCTCGGTCGCATGCCGAAATGTTCTCCGACCTGTCGCGACCATGATCGCAACCCAGACCACGCACCGGCGCGCGCGCGCGGCGCGCGTGATCTTCGCCATCGCGCTGGCGAGCTTCGTGCTCTCGTTCGTCCACCGCACCGCGCCGGCGGCGATCGCCGGCGAACTGACGCAGGCGTTTTCGATCTCGGCGGCGGTCCTCGGCACCCTCGCCGCCACCTACTTCTACGTCTACACGGTGCTGCAGATCCCGGTCGGCGTGCTCGCCGACACGCTCGGGCCGCGCCGCATCCTGACCGCGGGCTCCGCGATCGCCGCCGCCGGTTCGGCTCTGTTCGCGCTGGCGCCGGTGTGGGAGATCGCCGCCGTCGGCCGCACGCTGGTCGGCATCGGCGTGTCGGTGGCATTCATCGCCATCCTGAAGGTCTCCGCGGTGTGGTTCGCGCCGGAGCGCTTTGCCACCCTGACCGGCGTCACCATGTTCGCCGGCAACCTCGGCGCCGTGGCCGCCGGCGCGCCGCTGGCCTGGCTGGTGACTGTGACCTCGTGGCGGGTGGTGTTCGTCGCCCTGGCGGCCGCCTCGGCGGCCCTGGCGCTGGCCACCTGGCTGCGGGTGCGCGACGCGCCGGCCGAACTCGGCTTCGCGCCGCCGTCGAACGCGCCGGCGGCAGCGGCGCGGGTGCCCTGGGCAAGCGCGCTGGGGCGCGTGCTCGCCAATCCGGCCACCTGGCCGGCGTTCATCGTCAACGCCGGCGTCGGCGGCAGCTTCCTTGCCTTCGCCGGCCTGTGGGGGGTGCCGTATCTGCAGCAGGTCCACGGCATGGAGCGCGTCACCGCCGCGCAGCACACCAGCCTGCTGCTGCTCGGGGTGGCCTTCGGGTCACTGGCGATCGGCGTCATTTCCGACCGGCTCGGCAACCGGGCCGGCGTGATGCGCGTCTTCGTCGTCGCCTACACGCTGTCGTGGCTGCCGTGGCTGCTCGGTGTGGCCTGGCCGCTGGCGGCGACGCTGGCGTGGTTCTTCCTGATGGGGCTGCTGATCCCCGGCTTCACGCTGTCGTGGACGATCGCCAAGGAGGCCAATCCGCCGCAGGTCTCCGGCATCGCCACCTCGGTGGTCAACCTCGGCATCTTCCTCGGCACCGGCATCCTGCAGCCGCTGGTGGGCTGGGTGCTCGACCGGGGACGCACGGCGGGCGACCTCGCCGGCGCGTGGGAGCAGGGCATCTGGTTGATGGCGGGGGCGGCGGGAGTCGGGGCGGTGATGACGTTTCTGGTACGCGCCCGGCGCCGGCCGCACTGAAGTCGCGCCACGGGATGGCGCCCTGGAAGGCGCGGCCAGCCGGTCCGCCGCCGCTCAATGCCGGATGCAGATCTTGCCGAAGTGCGAACCGCTCCTGAGGTGCTCCAGCGCCTCCTTCAGTTCGTCGAAGGCGAACACGCGGTCGACGACCGGCACCACGCGGTGCTGCTCCAGCGCGCGCATCATCGCCTCGAAGCCGTCGCGCGAGCCGACGGTGATGCCCTGCAG
>CAYLZU010000134.1:0-8377 GCA_964388005.1 uncultured Burkholderiaceae bacterium | reverse complement strand
CCGGCTTGGTGGCGATCATCGGCAGGCCGAACGTCGGCAAGTCGACGCTGCTCAATGCCCTCGTCGGCGAGCATGTGTCGATCACCTCGCGCAAGCCGCAGACCACGCGCGCCCGCGTGCTCGGCGTCCTGACGCGTGGGGCCGCTCCGGCAACGACGCAGTTCATCTTCGTCGACACGCCGGGCTTCCAGAGCCGGCATCGCACGTTGCTGAACCGGCGCATGAACGAGTCGGTCCGCGCGGCGCTCGCCGAAGCCGATGTGGTGGTGCTGGTGGTCGAGGCTCGCGGCCTTGCCGCCGGCGACGAGGCGCTGATCGAGCTGCTGCCCGCCGGCCGCGACAACGTCATCCTGGCCCTGAACAAGACCGACCTGCTCGCCGACCGCGACCAGCTGCTGCCGCGCATCGCCGATGCGTGCGCGCGCTTCCCCTTCTCCGCCGTGGTGCCGGTCAGCGCCGAGCGGCGGCGGCAGCTCGACGAGCTCCTCGACGAGATCGGGCGCCGCCTGCCGCCCGGCGAGCCGCTGTTCGAGCCGGACCAGTTCACCGACCGAAGCGCCCGCTTTCTGGCCGCCGAGACCATCCGCGAGAAGGCGTTCCGGCTGCTCGGCGACGAGCTGCCCTACGGCGTCGCGGTGACGATCGAGCAGTGGAACGAGGACGACCGGCGGGCCGAGATCGCGGCGACGCTGCTGGTCGAACGCGAGCCTCACAAGGCGATCGTGATCGGCGCCGGCGGCGCCAAGCTGCGCGAGATCGGCCGGCTGGCGCGGCTCGACATCGAGAAGCTGCTCGGCAAGCCGGTGCACCTGCAGACCCATGTCGGCGTCCGCCGCGGCTGGAGCGACGATGCGCGGGCGTTGAAGAGCCTCGGCTATGAGTGACGACGGACGCGGCGGCGGGCAGGGCGGCGCGAGGCGCGACGTCGCCGAACGCGGGCCGGGCGGCGGCGCGGCGACGGGCCGGCGCCGGACCGACGCCCGCGTCGAGCACCAGCCGGCGTTCGTGCTGCACACCTATCCGTGGCGCGAGACGAGCCTGATCGCGGAGGTGCTGTCGCGCGATTTCGGCCGCATGGCGCTGGTGGCGAGGGGAGCGAAGCGCCGCACGTCGCAGCTGCGCGGGCTGCTGTCGCCGTTCTCGGCGCTGGCGCTGTCGTGGAGCGGTCGCGGCGAAGTCAAGACCCTGATCCGGGCCGAATGGACCGGCGGCCTCGTGCCGCTGCGCGGCGACGCGCTGCTCGCCGGCTTCTACCTGAACGAACTGGTGGTGCGCCTGCTGGCCCGCGCCGATGCCCATCCGTCCCTGTTCGCGGCGTACGCGCGGGCGCTGCGTTCGCTGGCCGGCGACGAGGCGCGGCTGGCGGCGACGCTGCGCGCATTCGAAGCCGATCTGCTGCGCGAGACCGGCCACCTGCCGTCGCTCGACGTCTGCGCCGACGGCGAGGCGGTCGACGCCGACGCGCGCTACCGCGTCGACCCGCAGCGCGGCCTGGTGCGGGTCGATGGCGACGACGACCTGCTGTCGATCGCCGGCCGGACGGCGCTGGCGATGGCCGCCGGCGAATTCTCGGCGCCGCCGGTCGCCTCCGAGGCGCGGGCGATGCTGCGGCTGATCATTCGTTACCATCTCGACGGCCGGCCGCTGAACACGCGGCGCATCCTGCAGGATCTGCGGGAACTGTGAGACACGACATCGTGACCGCGCTGTCCGTCAACCTGAACAAGATCGCGCTGGTGCGCAACACGCGCAAGCTGGGCATTCCCAACGTCGCCAGGTTCGCGGCCATCGCGCTGGAGGCCGGCGCCGACGGCATCACTGTCCATCCCCGCCCGGACGGACGCCACGTGCGCGGCGACGACGTGCGCGAGCTGGCGGCGCTGCTCGGCCGCTGGCCGGCGGCCGAGTTCAACATCGAAGGCAATCCGTTCCACCAGCTGATGGACTACGTGCGCGAGGTGCGGCCGCAGCAGTGCACCCTGGTGCCCGACGAGACCGGGGCCTTCACCTCCGACCACGGCTGGGACCTGGAGCGAGACGCTGCGCGGCTGCGGCCGATCATCGACGAGGCCCGCGCGCTCGGCGTCCGCGTCAGCCTGTTCATGGACCCCGAGCCGGGCGCGATGGCGATGGCCCGCGAGGTCGGCGCCGACCGGGTCGAGCTGTATACCGAACCCTACGCGCAGGCCTTCGGCACCGCGAACCAGGCATCCGAGCTGGCGCGATACCGCGCGGCGGCGGCGGCGGCGCAGGCCGCGGGCCTCGGTGTCAACGCCGGCCACGACCTGAACCGCGACAACCTGACGGCGTTCCTGACCGCGGTGCCGGGCGTGCTCGAAGTGTCGATCGGCCACGCGCTGACCGCCGATGCGCTCGAGTTCGGCATGGCGGCGGCGGTGCGCATGTACCTCGCCGCCATCCGCGCCGCCGGCGCGGCGCTGCGCGAGACGGCGTGATCCACGGCGTCGGCACCGACATCGTCGAGATCGCGCGCATCGCGGCGGCGCTCGAACGCCACGGCGACCGCTTCGTCGACCGCATCCTCGGGCCGCAGGAGCGGGCCCGTTACGACGCCCGGCGCGCGCGCTCGCCGCGGCGCGGAGTGGCGTTCGTGTCGACGCGCTTCGCCGCCAAGGAGGCGATCTCGAAGGCGATCGGCCTCGGCCTGCGGCTGCCGATGACCTGGCGCGCGGTCGAGATCGTCAACGCGCCGTCGGGGCAGCCGCAGGTGCTGGTGCACGGCGCGCTGGCGGAGTTCATCCGCGCCAGAAGGCTGCGGCTGTCGGTGTCGGTGACCGACGAGCGTGAAGTGGCGATGGCCTTCGCCGTCGCCGAGGTCATCGGCGACGAACCGGGCGGCAGCTGAATGTCGGGGCCGGTCGTCGTCGACATCGCCGGCACGCGGCTCACCGAAGACGATCGGCGCCGGCTGCGGCATCCCCGCGCCGGCATGGTGATCCTGTTCGGGCGCAACTTCGAGTCGGCGGCGCAGCTCGCGGAACTGACGGCCGAGATCCGCGCCCTGCGGCTGCCGCCGTTGCTCATCGCCGTCGACCACGAGGGCGGGCGCGTGCAGCGATTCCGCGCGCCGCCGTTCACCCGCATCCCGGCAATGGCGCGGCTCGGCGACCTGTGGAACCGGGACGTCCTGCGGGCCTGCCGCGCCGCCGTCGCCACCGGTTATGTCATCGCCTGCGAGCTGCGCGCGCACGGCGTCGACCTGAGCTTCGCGCCGGTGCTCGACCTCGACTGGGGCCGCAGCAGCGTCATCGGCGACCGGGCGCTGCACGGCGATCCGCGCGTCGTGGCACTGCTGGCGGCGCAGCTGACGCACGGCCTGGCGCTGGCCGGCATGGCCGGCTGCGGCAAGCACTTTCCCGGTCATGGCTGGGCCGCGGCGGACTCGCATGTCGCGGTTGCGGTCGATGAACGAAGCCGGCAGCAGATCATCGCCGCCGATGCCGCGCCGTATCGCTGGCTCGGCATCACCCTGGCTGGCGTGATGCCGGCGCACGTGGTCTACCCGCAGGTGGACGACCGGCCGGCCGGGTTCTCGCGGCGCTGGATCAAGGGTGTGCTGCGGCGGCAGCTTGGATTCTCGGGCGCCGTGTTCAGCGACGACCTGTCGATGGCGGGCGCGAGCGCCTCCGGCGGCATCGTCGCGCGCGGGCAGGCCGCCCTCGATGCCGGCTGCGATTTCGTGCTGGTGTGCAACGCCCCGGAGGCAGCCGACGAACTGCTCGCGGGCCTGCGCTGGCGACGCACGCCTGCCTTCGAGCGGAGACTGGCGCGCATCACCCCGCGGGGAGCGGCGCCAACGATGGATGAACTGCTGCGCGATCCGGCCTATCTGGCGGCGCGACAGGACGTGCTCGCGATCGGCGGCGATCGTCCCTGATCAGCCGAGCACGCCTTTCGCGCGCAGCGCCGCGATCGCCTGCTCGTCGAGGCCGAAGCCGCGCAGCACCGCGTCGGTGTCTTCGCCGAGCCGCGGCGCCGCGGTGCGCAGCGTGCCCGGCGTTGCCGACAGCTTCGGCACCACCCCGGGAACGTCGAGGCTCCAGCCGTCGCGCGTGGTCTGCGGCACAATCATCTCGCGGGCGCGGTAATGCGGATCCTCGGCGATGTCCCTGGCGGTGTAGACCTTGCCGGCCGGCACCCGGGCCGCCGCCATCGCGGCCAGCACCTCGGCAACGGTGCGTGCCGAAGTCCACGCCTCGATCGCGGCGTCGATCTCGGCCACCCGCGCCACGCGGCCGACGTTGCCGGCGAGATCCGGCGCGGCTGCGAGGTCGCCGCGGCCGATCGCCTCCATCAGCCGCCGGAAGATGCTGTCGCCGTTGCCGGCGATCAGCGCGTAGCCGTCGCGGCAGCGGTAGGCATTGGTCGGCGCGATGCCGGGCATGCTGCTGCCGGTCGGTTCGCGGACGACGCCGAAGACGCTGTACTCCGGGACCAGGCTCTCCATGACGTTGAACACCGCCTCGTTCAGCGCCACGTCGATCACCTGGCCGGCGCCGCCGTTCACCTTGCGGTGGTACAGCGCCAGCATGACGCCGATGACGCCATGCAGCCCTGCCAGGGTGTCGCCGATCGAGACGCCGACGCGCACCGGCACCCGTCCCGGCTCGCCGGTGAGATGGCGCAGCCCGCCCATCGCCTCGCCGATGACGCCGAAACCCGGCCGGTCCCGGTACGGCCCGGTCTGCCCATAGCCCGAGATGCGCAGCATCACCAGGCCGGGGTTGATCGCCGACAGCTGCTCCCAGCCGAGGCCCCAGCCCTCGAGCGTTCCGGGGCGGAAGTTCTCGATCAGCACGTCGGCCTCGGCGACGAGGCGGCGGGCGATGTCCTGGCCTTCGGGCGCGCGCAGGTCGACGGCGATCGAGCGCTTGTTGCGCGACTGCACCTGCCACCACACCGAGGTGCCGTCCTTCAGCAGCCGCCACTTGCGCAGCGGGTCGCCTTCGCCGGGCGGCTCGATCTTGATCACCTCGGCGCCGAACTCGGCGAGCATCCGGCCGGCGAACGGACCGGCGATCAGCTGGCCCATCTCGACCACCCGAACCCCGGCGAGGGCGGCAGGTGTCGGCGCGGCGGGCGAATCGCTCATGCTTCGCTGCGAAGCGGCGGCTCCCGCACGGGGCGGGCTTCCCTCAGGCGCGTTCGATGTACGACCCGTCGTCGGTGCTGACGCGGATCTTCTCGCCGGTGTTGACGAACGGCGGCACCTGCACGGTGATGCCGGTTTCGAGCTTCGCCGGCTTGAACGACGTCGTCGCGGTGGCGTTCTTGATGCCGGGCTCGGTCTCGACCACCTCGAGCACGACGCTGGTCGGCAGCTGGATGCCGATCGGTCGCTCGTTGTGGAAGTTGATCTCGACCTCCATGTTCGGCAGCAGGTACTCGGACTGGCCTTCGAGGAAATCGGCTCCGAGAGTCAGCTGCTCGTAGGTCTCGTTGTCCATGAAGACGTAGTTGGCGCCGTCCTGGTACGAGTAGGTCATCGTGCGGCGGTCGATGAACGGGCGCTCGACGCGGTCGTCGGTGGACAGCCGCTCGTTGCGCTTCTGCCCGCTCTCGACGTCCTTCATCTCCACCTGCATGTAGGCGCCGCCGCGGCCGCCGACGTGCACGTGATGCGACTTGAGCACGCGCCAGACGCGCTTGTCGAGCTCCAGCAGGTTGCCGGCGCGGATTTCGGTGGCGAGGATCTTGGCCATCTGGAGGGTCCTGACGGGGAAGTGGGCATGCCGCGGCTCTTACAATCTGCGGCGGCGGCAGGTGCTTGAACAGCCGGCAATTATAGAGTGCGCAGCGCGGGCGGAGCGACGTGTCATCCTCGGTGAACTCCGGCAACGGCGCCGCGCCGGCCTTCGACCCCAGCGCCGCCGTCGACGGCCTGCCGCACCTGCCGGGGGTGTACCGCATGCTCGACGAACAGGGCCAGGTCCTGTACGTCGGCAAGGCGCGGGACCTGAAGAAGCGGGTCGCCTCCTACTTCAACAAAGGGGTCGGGCCGCGCATCGCGCACATGCTGCAACGCGTGGCCGGCATCGACACCACGGTCACGCGCTCGGAGGCCGAGGCGCTGCTGCTCGAGAACAACCTCATCAAGCAGCATGCGCCGCGCTACAACATCCTGTTTCGCGACGACAAGTCCTACCCGTACCTGAAATTCACGTCGCACCGGTTCCCGCGCATCGCCTACTTCCGCGGCGCGCCGGACCGCCGGGCGCAGTACTTCGGCCCGTATCCCAACGCCTGGGCGGTCAAGGACAGCATCCGCGTGCTGCAGAAGGTGTTCCGGCTGCGCACCTGCGAGGACACGGTGTTCGCCAACCGCTCGCGGCCGTGCCTGCTGCACCAGATCCACCGCTGCAGCGCGCCCTGCGTCGGGCTGATCGACGCCGACTCCTACGCCGCCGACGTCGACCGGGCGCTGCGCTTCCTGCGCGGCCGCACCGGGGAGGTCACCGCCGAGCTCGAGGCGACGATGCAGCGGCTGGCGGCCGAACTGCGGTTCGAGGAAGCGGCCGCCGTGCGCGACCAGCTCGGCAGCCTGTCGCGCGTGCTGCACCAGCAGGCGGTCGAGACGACCGGCGGCGACACCGACGCCGACATCATCGCGGTGGCGATCGCCGAGGGGCAGGTGTGCGTCAACCTGGCGATGGTCCGCGGCGGCAGGCATCTCGGCGATCGGCCCTACTTTCCCTCCCGCGCCGACGACGCCGACGCCGACGAGGTGCTCGAGGCGTTCGTGTCGCAGCACTACGCCGACCTGTCGGCGCCGCCGGTGCTGATCGTCAACGCATCGCTGGACGGCGACGAGATCGGCGCCATGGTCCGCCCGGCCGGCGAGCACCTGCAGGTGCTGCTGCAGCCGCAGGGCGAGCGGCGCCGCTGGCTCGAAATGGCCGAGGCGAATGCGAAGCTGGCGCTGGCGCGGCGGCTGGCCGAGGAAGGCTCGCAACAGGCGCGCACGGCGGCGCTCATCGAGGCGCTGGCGCTCGAACCGCCGGCCGGCGACCCGGCCCTGCTGCGGGTGGAGTGTTTCGACGTCAGCCACACGATGGGAGAGGCGACGCAGGCCGCGTGTGTCGTCTATCACGGTCACGCGATGCAGCCCTCCGAGTACCGGCGCTTCAACATCGACGAGGTGGCGCCGGGCGACGACTACGCGGCGATGCGCCAGGCGCTGTCGCGCCGCTACCAGCGGCTGGCGCGCGGCGAGGGCGTACCGCCGTCGCTGGTGCTGATCGACGGCGGCGCCGGCCAGGTCGAGGTGGCGCGGCAGATGTTCGAGGAACTCGGGCTCGATGCCGGAATCCTCGTCGGTGTGGCCAAGGGGCCGGAGCGCAAGGTCGGCCTGGAGGAACTGGTGTTCGCCGATGGGCGGCCGCCGCTGCGGCTGGGCCGCGATTCGCAGGCGCTGCTGCTGATCGCGCAGATCCGCGACGAGGCGCACCGCTTCGCCATCACCGGCATGCGCGCGCGGCGGGCGAAGGCGCGCAGCGGTTCGCAGCTCGAGGACATGGACGGCATCGGGCCGAAGCGGCGGCAGCGGCTGCTGGCACGATTCGGCGGCCTGCGCGGGCTGACGGCGGCGTCGGTCGAGGACATCGCGCGGGTCGACGGCGTTTCCCGTAAGCTCGCCGAGCGCATCTACGCGCATCTGCACGGCCAGCCGGGCTGAGGACCATGCCGTTCAACCTGCCGATGATGCTGACCTGGGCGCGGATCGCGATGATCCCGATGGTCATCGGCGTGTTCTACCTGCCGGAGACGGTGCTGCCGTCGCACTGGAAGAACGCCACCGCCTGCACGCTGTTCACGCTGGCCGCGATCACCGACGGCTTCGACGGCTATCTCGCGCGCAAGTACCAGATGGCGACACCGCTCGGCGCCTTCCTCGACCCGGTGGCCGACAAGCTGATGGTCTGCGCGGCGCTGGTGGTGCTGCTGTCGCTGGGCCGCATCGACGAGTTCGTGGCCCTGGTCATCATCGGCCGCGAGATCACGGTCTCGGCGCTGCGCGAATGGATGGCGATCGTCGGCGCCTCCGCGAGCGTGGCCGTGAACTGGCTGGGCAAGCTGAAGACGATCATGCAGATGGTGGCCATTCCGGTGCTGCTGTATCACGACCCGCTGTTCGGCATCCCGGTGGCGGCGATCGGCACCGGGCTGATCTACATCGCCGCGGCGCTGACCCTGTACTCGATGGTCTATTACCTGCGCCTGGCGTGGCCGCATCTGAACAGCGACGCCGGCCAGTAGCGTCCGGGGTCTCGGTTTTGACAGGGAAGTCGCGGCCGATATAATCCGCGCCTTCGCGGGAATAGCTCAGTTGGTAGAGCGCAACCTTGCCAAGGTTGAG
>CAYLZU010000133.1:0-8402 GCA_964388005.1 uncultured Burkholderiaceae bacterium | reverse complement strand
AGTAGGCGGCGAGTCCGATCGCGGTCGATGCCAGGATGCCGGCGACTTGCGGGATAAAGGTCGCGGTCATCATGGTCGACGAGCATCCGGCCACGGCACGACCAGCAGCAGCCGGCCGAGTTCCTCGGTCCAGGCCGACGGGCATGCCCAATTCCCGCACGCCCTCCTTGACGCCTTCGCTGTCGGGCCGGCCGCCAGTGAGCGGCCGGCAACGCTGCGATTTGCGCGGCGCGTTACTTGTGTTCGTCAGCCGGCTGCGTCGTCAGCGCCGTGGCGCCGCCGCGCGGCGCGTGGCGGTTGCGCTTCAGCCAGCGCGCCTCCAGCGCGTCGAGGTAGGAGTAGACGACCGGCACCACGACCAGCGTCAGCAGGGTGGACGTGATCACGCCGCCGATGATCGCCCGGCCCATCGGCGCCTGCTGCTCGGCGCCCTCGCCCAGCCCGAGCGCCAGCGGCAGCATGCCGAAGGTCATGGCGCCGGTGGTCATCAGGATCGGCCGCAGCCGCACCTGGCCGGCGGCGACCAGCGCCTCGAACCGCCCCAGCCCGCGCCGCTGGCCCTGGTTGGCGAAGTCGACCAGCAGGATCGCGTTCTTGGTCACCAGGCCCATCAGGAAGACGATGCCGATCATCGAGAAGATGTTCATCGTCGCGCCGGTGATCAGAAGCGCCAGCATCACGCCGACGATCGCGAGCGGCAGCGAGGCCATGATCGCGACCGGCTGGATGAAGCTGCCGAACTGCGACGCCAGCACGATGTAGATGAAGATCACCGCCAGGGCGAGCGCGCTCATGATGGCGGCGCTGATCTCCTGCTGGTCGCGGATCTGGCCGCCGACGTCGAAGCGCAGCCCCGGCGGCAGCTCGTAGTTCCTGACGATGTCCTGCACTTCCTTGCCGGCGTCGCCTGCCGGCCGCCCTTCGACGTTGGCGAACAGCGCCACCCGCCGCTGCAGGTCCTGGCGGCGGATGTTCTCCGGATTGAAGGTGCGCTCGATGGTGGCGATCGAGCGCAGCGGCACGACCTCGGTCGAGCCGTCGGCGCGGCTGCGGCCGGTGGCGACGTTCAGGTTCGCGATGTCGTCGATCACGGTGCGGTTGACCCGCGGCAGCTGCGTGATGACCTCGTAGTTCTGTCCGTCGGGCGCCAGCCAGTAGCCGGAGTTCTCGCCGCCGACCAGCGCCCGCAGGGTGGCGCCGATCTGCGCGTGAGTGATGCCGTATTCGGCCGCCAGCTCGGGCTTCAGCCGCACCGACAGCGCCGGCGTGCCCTCCTTGACCGTGATGTCGACGTCGGTGACGCCGCGGATGGCCGCCACCTTCTGCTTGAAGTCGGCGATCACCCGGTTCATCGCCTCCTGGTCGTTGCCGAGCAGCGCCACGTAGATGGCGCCGCCGAAGCCGACCGTCAGCTGCACGCCGGGGATGCCGGCGACCTGCTTGCGGATCTCCTCCTCGATCTTCTTCTGCGGCCGGCTGCGCTCGGCGCGCGGCACCAGCTGCAGGTTGATGCGGGCGTTGTTCTTGGCGCCGTCGGTGCCGATGCTGGTATCGATCGAGGCGATCTCCGGGAAGCGCTTCAGCACCTCCTCGACCCGCCGGACGCGCTCGTCGGCGTACTCGAGGCTGGAGCCGACCGGCATCGTCAGCCGCACGCTGGTGAAGCTCTGGTCGGCCTCCGGCATCAGTTCGCCGCCGACCATGGCCGCGATCGGGATGCTGGCGAGGAAGCTGGCGGCGGCGATGGCCAGCGTCGTCTTGCGGTGGCCCAGCGCCCAGCGCAGCAGGCGGTCGTAGATCTCGTGCCAGCGGTCGACCCAGCGGTCGAACACCGACAGCACGCGGCCGAGCACGGGCATATCCTTCGCGCCCTGCGGCGGGTCGCGCCACACCGCCGACAGCATCGGGTCGAGGGTAAAGCTGACGAACAGCGAGATCAGCACCGCCACCACGACGGTGATGCCGAACGGGTAGAAGAACTTGCCGACGATGCCGCCCATGAAGGCGATCGGCACGAACACGGCGACGATGGAGAAGGTGGTCGCCAGCACCGCCAGGCCGATCTCGTCGGTGCCCTCGCGGGCGGCGGTGTAGTGGTCCTTGCCCATGCGGATGTGGCGGACGATGTTCTCGCGCACCACGATGGCGTCGTCGATCAGCAGGCCGATGCACAGCGACAGCGCCATCAGCGTCATGTAGTTCAGCGTGAAGCCGAAGGCATAGAGGGCGATGAAGGTGGCGATCACCGCGATCGGCAGGGTCAGCCCGGTGATCACCGTGCTGCGCCAGGAGCCGAGGAACAGGAACACGATCAGCACCGTGAGCAGCGCCCCCTCGACGATCGTGCGCTTGACGTTGTCGACCGACTGCTTGACGAAGTCGGCCATCGCCCAGATTAACTTCAGCTCGACGCCGGGCGGCAGCTGCTTGCGGATGACGGCGGCGGCAAGTTTCAGCTGCTCGCCGACCTCGACGATGTTGGCGTCCTGCGCCTTCTGCACCCAGACGCCGATCGCGGGCCTGCCGTCGACGCGCGTCAGCGACCGCCGCTCGGCCTCGCCGTCGGCGACTTCCGCGAGCTGCCCGAGCAGGATCGGCGTGCCGGCGCGGCGGGCGACGACGATGTGGTTGAAGTCCGCCGGCGAACCCAGCCGGCCGTCGACGCGGACGATCGCCTCCGTGGTCTGGTTGGAGATGGTGCCCACCGGCACGCTGACATTGGCGGTGCGCAGCGCCTGCACCACCTGGTCGACGGTCAGCCCGTAGGCGGTGAGCTTGACCGGATCGACCCGCACCTGCACCTGCCGCGTCACCGTGCCGCCGAGGTTGACGCGGCCGACGCCGTTGATGCGCTCGAAGCCCTTCTGCACGATCTGGTCGGCGATCAGCGTCAGCTCGCGCGGCGTGCGGCCCTCGCCCATCAGCGCGAACGACGCCACCGGCTGGTCGTTCTCGGTCTCGGCCCGCTCGACCACCGGGTCCTTGGCGTCGCGCGGGAAGCTGGCGCGGATCTGCGCCAGCTTGTCGCGCACCTCCTGCATGGCGCGGGTGATGTCGACGTCGAGCCGGAACTCGACCCAGGTCAGCGACCGGCCTTCGTCCGAACGCGACAGGATGCGCTTGACGCCGGCCACCGTGTTGGCCGCGTTCTCGATCGGCTTGGCGAGGTCGTTCTCGACCTGCTCCGGCGAGGCGCCGGGGTAGTTGACCCAGATCATCACCCCCGGCGGCGAGACGTCGGGCATCGGCTCGACGCCGAGGCGGACGTACGAGAAAGCCCCAAGCACGGTGAGCGCGACCATCACCATGGTCGCGAACACCGGGTGATTGATCGCGACGCGCGTCATCCACATGGCGATGCTCCGGCCGTTCAGCGGACCTGCGCCACCGAGTCGCGCGTGGCGATCTGCGGGTCGGCGGCGGTGACGATGTTGGCCAGCATGCCCTCGCGCAGGTTGTCGAAGCGGGTGCCGATCACCTGTTCATCGCCCTTCAGCCCCGAGGTGATCTCCACCCGCTGCGAGCGTTCATCGCGGGCGCCGGTGGTGACGTTGCGGCGGGCGAGCTTGCCGTCGGCGATGATCCACACGTAGGGCTGGCCGCGGTCGTCGAGCACGGCCGTGACCGGCAGCGCCGGCACCGGCGCCTCGCCGCCGATCGCCATCCGCACCTTGGCGAACATGCCGCCGCGCAGTCTGCCGTCGTCGTTCGGCAGCATCACGTAGACGGCGATCATCCGCGAGCCGGCCTCGGTGGTCGGATTGATGCGATCGATCCGTCCCTTGTACGGCTGCCCCGGCAGGCCTTCGATGTGCACTTCGACCTCGGCGCCGGCGGCGATCCTGGCGACGTCGGACACCGGCGCCTGCGCCTGGACTTCGAGACGTCCGAGGTCGACGATGTGCAGCAGCGGCGCGTCGAACGGAACCTTCTCGCCCGGCTGGACGTGCCGCTTGGCAACGAGGCCGGAGATCGGCGCCCGGACCACCGCGTCGGCGAGTTGCAGCTGCGTCTGCGCCAGTTGCGCCTGCGCCGCCTGCACCGCGGCCGCCTGGGCGCGGAAGGCGTCGGCGGCGGTCTCGAAGGCGTTCTGCGAGATGAAGTTCTGCTTGACGAGCTGCGCGTTCGTGGCCCGGGTCCGCTCCGTCTGCGCCAGGGTGGCGCGGGCGGACTCGAGCGTCGCCTGCCGCTCCGCCAGCTGGTTGCGCAACTGCGCCGTGTCGAACTCGACGATCACCTGCCCGGCGGCGACCCGGTCGCCCTCGCGGACCGGGATGCGGAGGACCTCGGCGGAGAGCTTCGAACGCACGGTGGCCTGGTTGAACGCCTGCACCGTGCCGGGCATCGACAGTTCGACCGCCAGCCGGTGCGGCGCAAGCCGCACGATGTCGCTGGCGGCAAAGGCAAGCGGCGGCTGTTCCTTCTTCTTGGTTTCGGCCTTGGCGCCGATCTTGATCGCGCCGCTCTGGATGGCGACGCCGGCCCCGGCGGCGGCCAGAATGACCAGCCCAGCCAGAACGATCCAGCGCTTCCTGCTCTTGCTCATGGTGATCCCCCGAAGCCGCAGCGGAATTGCGCACGCGGCCGTGTCCCGAATGGTGGCGCGGATTGTCGGTGCGGGCGGCCAGCCGCGCCATGCCCTTGCGACGGAATGCTTGCCGACGCGACGAAACGCAAAGCCGCCGGATGGGCCTGGCGGCGTCGCCTCCGCGCGCCGGGGCGGCCCCGATCAGATGTCGGCCTCGACCTCGTTGCCGTGTTCCTCGATCCAGGCCCGGCGCGCCGCCGCCTCGCCGCGGCCCATCAGCATCGTCATCGTGCCCATCGTTTCGGCCAACGCCAGGTCGCCCAGCGCCACCGGCAGCAGCCGGCGCGTGTCGGGCGACAGCGTCGTCTCCCAGAGCTGGTTGGCCGCCATCTCGCCGAGGCCCTTGAAGCGGGCGATCGACCACGAGCCCTCGCGCACGCCCTCGTCGGCGAGCTTCTCCAGCGTGCTGTCCAGTTCGTCCTCGTCGAGGCAGTACAGCCTGCGCGCCGGCCGCTTGCCGGCCGCCGGCACGTCGACGCGATACAGCGGCGGCCGTGCCACGTACACGTGGCCGCGCTCGATCAGCCTGGGGAAGTGACGGAAGAACAGCGTCAGCAGCAGCACCTGGATGTGGGCGCCGTCCACATCGGCGTCCGCCAGCACGCAGATCTTGCCGTAGCGCAGACCGGAGAGATCCGGCTCGTCGCTCGGGCCGTGCGGATCGACCCCGATCGCCACCGCGATGTCGTGCACCTCGGCGTTGGCGAACAGGCGGTCGCGCTCCACCTCCCAGGTGTTCAGGACCTTGCCGCGCAGCGGCAGGATGGCCTGGAACTCCTTGTCGCGGCCCATCTTGGCGCTGCCCCCGGCCGAGTCGCCCTCGACGAGGAAGAGCTCGTTGCGCGTGATGTCGGTCGATTCGCAGTCGGTGAGCTTGCCCGGCAGCACCGCCACCGCCGAGCCCTTCTTCTTCTCGACCTTCTGCGCCGCCCGGGCGCGGGCCTGCGCCTGCCGGATGACGAGATCGGCGAGGGCGCGGCCGTGTTCCGGATGCTGGTTCAGCCAGATCTCCAGCTGCGGCTTGACCTGGCCGGCGACCAGCCGCAGGGCGTCGCGGCTGTTCAGCCGCTCCTTGATCTGGCCCTGGAACTGCGGATCGAGCACCTTGGCGGTGAGCACGAAGCTGGCACGCGCGAACACGTCCTCGGACAGCAGCTTGACGCCCTTGGGCAGCAGGTTGTGGGCGTCGACGAAGGCGCGCATGGCATTGAACATGCCCTCGCGCAGCCCGGCCTCGTGCGTGCCTCCGGCCGGCGTCGGGATCAGGTTGACATACGACTCGCGCACCACCGGCCCGTCCTCGGTCCACGCCAGCACCCAGCGCGCGCCCTCGCCCTCGGCGAACGACTCGTCGTCGGCGGCGACGTAGCCCTCGGCCTCGACCGGCGGCGCCACCGGGGAGGCCGCCAGGGCCGCCAGCAGGTACTGCTGCAGGCCGCCGTCGTAGCGCCACTTCTGGCTGCGGCCGCTCTTCTCGACCGTGAAGGTGACCGTCGTGCCGGGCAGCAGCACCGCCTTGCTGCGCAGCAGGCGCTCCAGTTCGTCGAGCGGGATGACCGCGGTGTCGAAGTACTTCGGGTTCGGCCACACGGTGACGCGGGTGCCGGTCTTCGGCTCGCCGGCCGCGGGCGGCCGCGATCGCAGCGGCTCGCGCACCTCGCCGTCGGCGAAGCTCATGGTGTGCGCCTTGCCGTCGCGCCAGACGGTGACGTCGAGCCGCTTCGCCAGCGCGTTGGTCACCGAGACGCCGACGCCGTGCAGGCCGCCGGAGAACGAGTAGGCGCCGCCGGCGCGCTTGTCGAATTTGCCGCCGGCATGCAGGCGGGTGAAGACGATCTCCACCACCGGCGCGTTCTCCTCCGGGTGCAGCCCGGTGGGAATGCCGCGGCCGTCGTCCTGCACCGTGACCGCTGCGTCGGCGTGCAGCGTCACGTCGATGTGGCGGCCGAAGCCGGCGAGGATCTCGTCGGCGGCGTTGTCGATCACCTCCTGAACGACGTGCAGCGGACTGTCCGTACGGGTGTACATGCCGGGCCGCTGCCGCACCGGCTCGAGGCCCTTGAGGACGCGGATCGACGCCTCGCCGTAGTCGGCGGCAGCGCGCGGGCCGCGGGAGCGCGACGGCGACGTCATCGTGTCGAGACCTTGTCCAGCGCCCCGCGCGGCGGCGCTTTTCCACAGCAGCTGTGGATAAGCTGCCGGCAATCGGCCGCAAGGCACGCAGCGGCGCGGCTCTTGCTGGACTGCTCAATCCACATGCAGGGCGACCTCGCGCGCCATGATCAGCGCAGTCCGCACAGTTGCGCCACCGCCGCCCAGTCGAGCTGCATGTCGGGATGCAGGTACCCGACGAAGCCGACCGCCAGCAAGGCCGCCACCAGCGCCCACAGCGCCACCCGCCGCAGCCCGAGCGAAACGCGCCGGCCGGCCATCGTGCTCACGCGCGCGCCCCGCCGGCCGCGCGCTGCGCGGCGAGCGGACGCTCGTCGATCGGCCACGCCAGCGCCGCTGCCGCCAGCGCCAGGCCGATGCCCAGCCACCACATCAGGTCGTACGAGCCGGTGCGCTCGAACGACCAGCCGCCGAGCCACACGCCGATGAAGCTGCCGATCTGGTGGCCGAGGAAGACCAGCCCGTACAGCGTCGCCGAATAGCGCAGCCCGTAGATCTGACCGACGAGCCCGTTGGTGAGCGGCACCGTGCCGAGCCACAGCAGACCCATCCCCGCGGCGAACACGTACAGCACCAGCGGCGTCAGCGGAAACAGCAGCAGCAGGGCGATGAACACCGCCCGCAGCGCATAGACCCAGCCGAGCACCATCTTCTTGCTGTGCCTGCCGCCGAGCCAGCCGCAGCCGTAGGAGCCGACGATGTTGGCGAGCCCGATCAGGCCGACGGCCATCGCCCCGTCGAAGGCCGTGAGCCCGCGGTCGACGACGAACGACGGCAGGTGCAGCGTGATGAACGACACGTGAAAGCCGCAGACGAAGAAACTCCAGAACAGGAAGTGATACGAGCGGTGGCGAACCGCCTCGCGGAACGCCGCCGGCAGCGACTGCTGCGGCTGGTCCGCGGCAGGCATCGTCCGCCCGCGCAGCAGCAGCGCCAGCGGCATGCCGAAGGCCGTCACCGCCGACAGCACCAGCAGCGCCGCGTGCCAGTCGAAGTGCGCGATCAGCTGCTGGCCGAACGGCACCATCAGGAACTGGCCCATCGAGCCGCCGGCGCTGGCCATGCCGAGGGCGAGACTGCGCTTGTCCGGCGGAAAGGCGCGGGCGACGACGCCGAGCAGCACGCCGAAGGTGGTGCCGCTCTGCCCGAGCCCGACCAGCAGGCCGGCGGTCAGGTAGAGCGTCGCCGCGCTGTCGGCCTGGCCCATCGCCAGCATGCCGAGCGCATAGAGCACCGCGCCGAGCGCGATCGTGCGGCCGGAGCCGAACCTGTCGGACATCGCGCCGGCCAGCGGCGCGGCCAGCCCCCACACCAGGTTCTGGATCGCGAAGGCGATCGAAAAGGTCTCGCGCGTGAAGCCGCGATCGAGACCCATCGGCTGCATCAGCAGGCCGAAGGTCGCGCGCACGCCCAGCGCCACCAACAGCACGACGACAGCCGCGGCGAGGACGGTGCTGGAGCTGCGTTGCGTGGACGACGGCATTGGATCGACGGCTCGAAAGGCGCGCGATTGTATAGGCAGCCACCAGCGGCGCCCGGCTGCGAACTTATACTCGCGCCCTCATTCCTCCCCGTAGTTCAATGGATAGAACGGGCGCCTCCTAAGCGCCAGATACAGGTTCGATTCCTGTCGGGGGGACGC
>CAYLZU010000132.1:0-8407 GCA_964388005.1 uncultured Burkholderiaceae bacterium | reverse complement strand
TGCTGGCGCTGATCGACGTGGTGATGATCTCCAACCTGCTGATCATGGTGATCGTCGGCGGCTACGAGACCTTCGTTTCGCGCATGAACCTCGAAGGTCATCCCGATCAACCCGAGTGGCTGTCGCACGTCAATGCCAGCGTGCTGAAGGTCAAGCTCGCCACTGCGATCATCGGCATCAGTTCGATCCACCTGCTGAAGACCTTCATCAACGCCGCCAACTACGACAGCAAGACGCTGATCGCCCAGACCGGCATCCACATCACCTTCCTGCTGTCGGCGATGGCCATCGCCGCCACCGACCGGATCCTGTTCGGCTCGGCACGGCCGGCGCTGGAACGCGAGCCCGGGGGGCACTGAGGCTGCGGGGGAGCAGCCGCCGGCCGCCCCGCCGCCACCGCCGGCCGAACCTCGACAACGGACGGCCGCCGGCCGCTCAGGCCAGGCCCAGCTTGGCCGCCAGACCAATGCGCTGCAGCTTGCCGGTCGCGCCCTTGGGGATTTCGGCGAGGAACAGGATCCTGCGCGGCACCTTGAAGTCCGCCAGCCGCCTGGCGGCGAACTCGCGCAGTTCCTTCTCGCTCGCCGACTGCCCCTCGCGCAGCACCACGGCCGCACCGACGTCCTCGCCGAGCTTCTCGTGCGGAATGGCGAAGGTCACCACCTGCTGCACCGCCGGGTGGTCCATCAGGATCTCGTCGACCTCGCGCGGCGAGATCTTCTCGCCGCCGCGGTTGATGATCTCCTTCAGCCGGCCGGTGATCGTGAGGTAACCCTCGGCGTCCATCACGCCCTGGTCGCCGGTGCGGAACCAGCCGTTGCTGAACGCCTCGGCGTTGGCCTTGGGGTTGTTCTCGTAGCCGGCGGTGACGTTCGGCCCGCGGATGACGATCTCGCCGATCGATCCCGGCGGCAGCACCGTGCCCCGCTCGTCCATGATCGCCACCTCCGGGCCGGCCGCGACGCCGACGCTGCCGGGAATGCGCCTGCGCGGCGGCAGCGGGTTGCTCGCCATCTGGTGCGCGGCCTCGGTCATGCCGTAGGACTCGACCAGCGGGGCGCCGAACACCTCCTCGAGTTCGCGGATCACCTGCGGCGGAATCGACGACGACGACGAGCGGATGAAGCGCAGCGGATTGGCGGCGATGATCTCGCGGTTGTTCGCCGCCCGGCCGAGGATCGCCTGGTGCATCGTCGGCACCGCCGTGTACCAGGTCGGCTTCGCCTCCTGCATCCAGGCGAAGAACCTCAGCGCGTTGAAGCCCGGCGTGCAGAAGATGCTGCCGCCGGCGGCCAGCGGCGCCAGCAGTCCCGCGATCAGGCCGTGGATGTGGAACAGCGGCATGATGTTCAGGCCACGGTCCGACGCCGTCAGCGCGACCGTGTCACGCACGTTGCAGGCCGAGGCGCAGACGTTGGCCTGCGTCAGCGGCACGATCTTCGGCCGCGACGTGGTGCCGGAGGTGTGCAGGATCAGTGCCACGTCGCCCGCCTCGGCCATGCCGCCGCGCGCCGCCGCGCCGGCTGCTGGCGCGTTGAGGTCGAAGGCGCCGGCCCCCTCTGCCGAAGGCACGAGTTCGATCACCGCGATTCCGCGCCGGCGCGCCACCTCGACCGCCGGCGAGGCGCTGTCGCGCTCGACGACCAGCGCCTTGGCGTTCAGATCGGTCAGGTAGAAGTCGAACTCCTCCGCCCGGTACGCCGGGTTCAGCGGCGCCGAGGCGGCGAACGAGGCGATGGCAACGAAGGCGGCCGCCATCTCCGGGCCGTTGGGCAGCACGATCGCCACCCGGTCGCCGCGGCCGACGCCGGCCGCGTTGAGCCGCTGCCCGCAGCGCCCGACCACTGCGCGCAGGCCGCGGTAAGTCAACGGCGCGGCGCCGGGGGCGGCCAGCGCGATCGCATCGTCGTTGCCGGCGGCAAGCAGTTCGTGCAGGGAGGAAAAGCGTTCCATGGGGACCCGTGTCGGCAGTGGCGGAAGTTGCGGCGGCGGCGGCGCTCACACAGGCTCGAGGCGCAGCCGTCCCCGGTGCAGTTCGAGCGTGGTGGCCAGCAGGGAGGCGAGCGCGTGAACCGCCTCGATGGTCGGCGTCGGCACTTCGGTGATGCCGCCGAGTTCCAGCACCGAGCCGACCAGCGCCTGCAACTCGAGCGCGCGCCCCGACTCGACGTCCTGAAGCATCGACGTCTTGTGCTCGCCCACGGTTTCGGCGCCGTCGATGCGCTTCTCCAGCGAGACCTTGAAGCGCACACCGAGCGTCTCGCCGACCGCCTGCGCCTCGGCCATCATCCGCCCCGCCAGCGCCCGTGTCGGCGAGTGACGGCAGATTTCGGCGAGCGTGGCATGGGTCAGGGCGCTGATCGGGTTGAAGCTCAGGTTGCCCCACAGCTTCAGCCAGATCTCGGAGCGGATATCGCCGAGCACCGGCGTCTTGAAGCCGGCGTCGCGGAACAACCCCGCCAGCGTACGCACGCGTGGGGTGTCGGCGCCGTCGGGCTCGCCGAGCGGAAAGCGGTTGCCCTCCAGGTGCCGGATCACGCCGGGCGCGGCGATCTCGCAGGCGGGATAGACGACGCAGCCGATCACCCGCTCGGCGGGAATCCGCGCCCAGATCAACCCGCCGGGATCGACCGATTCGACCCGCCGGCCGTCGAACCGCCCGCCGAGCTTGTAGAAGTACCACCACGGAATGCCGTTCTGGGTCGTGACGACGCTCGTCTGCGACCCGAGCGCCGCCGCGACATCGTCGGCGACCGCGGCAACCTGGTGCGCCTTCATGCCGAGGATGATCGCGTCCTGCGGGCCGAGGTCGGCGAGCCGGTCCGATGCCGGCAGCCGCCGCACGATCTCGGTGCCGTCGTCGGCGATCAGCCGCAGGCCGTTGGCGCGCACGGCGGCAAGATGGGCACCGCGGATCACGACGCTGACATCGGCTCCCGCCGCCGCGAGCCGGACCGCCATGAAGCCGCCGATCGCGCCGGCCCCCACGATGCAGATCCTCACCGCCACAGCCTCCTCGCCCTGATCGTTGCAATTGTGCAGCACCCGCGGCCCTGCGCTGCCCACCATCGTGCCCACCCGCTGCGCGGCGTGCGACCGGCCTTTGGCGCACGTCAAGGTTCGGCGCCTGCCCGGGCCGCTGCACGCGGTTGCGGTCGCTATAGTGACTCGCCTGCACCCAGGCACGTTCGTTCGGGAGACCCCATGGCCACGATCCGTCAGGCAGACCTCGTCGAGAGCGTCGCCGCCGCCCTGCAATACATCAGCTACTACCACCCCGCCGACTACATCACCCACCTCGCCCGCGCCTACGAGGCCGAGCAGAGCGCGGCGGCGAAGGACGCCATCGCGCAGATCCTGACCAACTCGAAGATGTGCGCCGAAGGCCACCGGCCGATCTGCCAGGACACCGGCATCGTCAACGTGTTTCTCAAGGTCGGCATGGACGTGCGCTGGGAAGGCTTCACCGGCTCGCTGGAGGACGCCATCAACGAAGGCGTCCGCCAGGGCTACCTGAACCCCGACAACAAGCTGCGCGCCTCGGTGGTCGATCCGCCGGAATTCGGCCGCAAGAACACCAGGGACAACACGCCGGCGGTGGTCAACGTGCAGATCGTTCCCGGCGGCACGGTCGAGGTGACGGTCGCCGCCAAGGGCGGCGGCTCGGAGAACAAGAGCAAGTTCGTGATGCTCAATCCGTCCGACTCGATCGTCGACTGGGTGCTGAAGACGGTGCCGACGATGGGCGCCGGCTGGTGCCCACCCGGCATGCTCGGCATCGGCATCGGCGGCACCGCCGAGCGCGCGATGACGATGGCCAAGGAAGCGCTGATGGACGACCTCGACATGTACGAGCTGCTCCAGCGTGGCCCGAAGACCGATGTCGAGAAGCTGCGCGTCGAGTTGTACGAGAAGGTCAACGCCCTGGGCATTGGCGCCCAGGGGCTCGGCGGCCTGACGACCGTGCTCGACGTCAAGATCAGGATGTATCCGACCCACGCCGCCAGCAAGCCGGTGGCGATGATCCCCAACTGCGCCGCCACCCGCCATGCGCATTTCGTGCTCGACGGCAGCGGCCCGGTCTATCTGGAGCCACCGTCGCTCGACCTGTGGCCGAAGGTGCAGTGGGCGCCTGATTACCAGAAAAGCCGGCGCGTGGATCTCAATACCCTGACCCGGGAGGAGGTCGCCGCCTGGAAGCCGGGCGACACGCTGCTGCTGTCAGGAAAGATGCTCACCGGCCGCGACGCCGCGCACCAGCGGATCAAGGACATGCTGGCGAAGGGCGAGAAGCTGCCGGTGGACTTCACCAACCGCGTCATCTACTACGTCGGCCCGGTCGATCCGGTGCGCGACGAGGTGGTCGGCCCGGCGGGCCCGACCACCGCGACGCGGATGGACAAGTACACCGAGATGATGCTGGCGCAGACCGGCCTGATCGCGATGATCGGCAAGTCCGAGCGCGGACCGGCGGCGATCGAGGCGATCCGCAGGCACAGGAGCGCCTACCTGATGGCGGTCGGCGGTGCCGCCTATCTGGTGGCCAAGGCGATCAAGGCCGCCAGGGTGCTCGCCTTCGCCGACCTCGGCATGGAGGCGATCTACGAGTTCGACGTCAGAGACATGCCGGTGACGGTGGCGGTGTCCAGCGACGGCACCTCGGTGCACCAGACCGGCCCGCGCGAGTGGCAGGCGCGGATCGGCAAGATCCCGGTGGCCGCCGAGTAGCGGCAACACCGCCCGCACCAACGGCGTGAATCGGGTTGCCGTCGTCGGTCCGAGCGGCGGCGGCAAGACCACGCTCGGCCGCTGGATCGGCACCGAATTCGGGCTGCCGTTCACCGATCTCGACGATGTGTTCTGGCGCCCGGGCTGGCGGCGGGCGCCCGAGAGCGAGTTCCGCGCCGAAGTCGAGCGGCTGACCGGGCGGAGTCGCTGGGTGCTGGCCGGCAACTACAGCGCGGCGCGCGATCTCGTCTGGCCGCGTGCCGACACCCTGCTGTGGCTCGACCTGCCGCTGCCGCTCGTGCTCTGGCGCACGACCCTTCGCGTCATCCGCCAGGCGGCGACCGGCGAGCCGATCTGCAACGGCAACCGGCAGGACATCCGCGCCCTGGTCTTCGGAGCCGATCCGCTGCTGGCTTACACGCTGCGCACCAATCCGCAGCGGCGGCGTGAGTGGCCGCGCCTGCTCGCCCTGCCCGAGCACGCGCACCTCGACGTGGTCCGCCTGCGCAGCGCCGCGCAGGTGGCGTCGTGGCAGCGCCGTGTTCAGGCGGGGAAGACGCCAGTCGACAGATAGCGGTCGCCGCGGTCGCAGACGATGAAGACGATCGTCGCGCCCTCCACTTCGGCGGCGACCCGCAGCGCGATCACGCAGGCCCCGGCGGCGGAAATGCCGCAGAAGATGCCTTCTTCCGCGGCCAGGCGCCGCGCCATGGACTCGGCTTCGGCCTGGGTCACGTATTCCAGGCGATCGACGCGCGAGGGGTCGTAGATCTTCGGCAGGTACGCCTGGGGCCACTTGCGGATGCCGGGGATCTGCGAACCCTCGGAAGGCTGCGCGCCGATGATCGCCACCCGCGGGTTCTGCTCCTTGAGGTAGCGCGACACGCCCATGATCGTGCCGGTGGTGCCCATGGCGCTGACGAAGTGGGTGACCCGGCCGGAGGTCGCGCCCCAGATCTCGGGGCCGGTCGTCTCGTAGTGAGCGCGCGAATTGTCGGCGTTGGCGAACTGGTCGAGCACGCGGCCTTCGCCGCGCGCCTGCATCTGCATCGCCAGGTCGCGCGCGTACTCCATGCCGCCCTTCGCCGCCGGGGTCAGGATCAGCTCGGCGCCATAGGCGGTCATGCTGGCGCGCCGCTCGGCGGAGAGGTTGTCCGGCATGATCAGCGTCATCCGGTAGCCCTTCATCGCCGCGATCATGGCCAGCGCGATGCCGGTGTTGCCGCTGGTGGCCTCGATCAGCCGGTCACCCGGCCGGATCTCGCCGCGCTCCTCGGCGCGGCGGATCATCGAGTAGGCGGGCCGGTCCTTGACCGAGCCGCCGGGGTTGTTGCCTTCGAGCTTGCCGAGGATGACGTTGCCGCGCCGCGCGTTGTCCTCGCCGCTCACGCGCCGCAGGCGCACCAGCGGCGTGTTGCCGATGGTCGACTCGATCGTGGCGTAGTTCATCGCTCTGCTCCCCCTCCAGCACCCGGCGCGCGGCCGCCGCCGTTTTCGGCCGGCCGCTGGCGCGGCAACCCGGCCAAGGCGCGGCAACCATGCCGGACTCGGCCCCGGCCGGGCGGGGACGATCGTTCACTGTGCATCGAGTTCCTCGATTCGTCGCGGCGGATAGCTGTCCCAGCTGTTGCAGCCCGGGCACTGCCAATGGAACTCGCGGGCCCGGAAACCGCACCGGCTGCAGCGGTAGCGCGCCAGTTTCCTCACCTGCGCCTGGATCAGAACGCGCAACTGCTGCATCTGGGCATCGCCCGAACCGTCGTCCGCGCGCGCCGCCAGCAGCTTCTCGAATCCGGCCAGCGACGGATGGCGCTGCAGTTCATCACGCAGCAGCGCCACGGCGGCGTCGGGCCGTTCCCACGCCGCCGTCCTGGAGTAGGCGATGTCGAGCAGATCGATCGACGGATGGTCGAGCAGGCTCCGCCGCAGGAAGTTGAGCGCCTCGTCGCGCCGGCCGGCGGCATCGAGGGCATCGGCGAGCCGTCCCGCAACCAGCGGCAGATACTCGGGGTTCACCTCGCCGGCGTGCTTCCAGTGCCCGATCGCCTCGTCGCGGCGGCCCCCGCGCATCGCCAGGTCACCGGCGAGGATGGCGGCGCGGACCGACCTGCGGTTGTTCTTCTGCGCCTGCTCGAGGTGGTGGCGCGCCGCGGCCTCGTCGCCGGCGGCAAGCAGCTTCTCCGCCGATTCGCAATGGAAGTGCGCCACCTGCGCATGACTGCTCTCGCCGGCCTCGCGCTCGAGCCGGCGCGCGATGTCGATCGCCCGCTCCCATTCGCGCTCCATCTGGTAGATGCGCAGCAGCGCCCGCAGCGCATCGACGCGATGGCGCGGCTCGTCGAGCAGGCGGGTGAAACTCTCCTCGGCCCGGTCGAGCAGTCCGCCCTTGAGGAAGTCCTGTCCGAGCTCGGCCAGCGCGTCGGCGCGGCTGCGCGACGGCAGGTCGGCGCGGTTCAGCAGATGGGTATGGATGCGCACCGCGCGGTCGATCTCGCCGCGGCGACGGAACAGGTTGCCGAGCGCGAAGTGCAGCTCGATCGTCTCCGGGTCGAGTTTGACGACCTCGATGAAGGCGTCGATCGCCTTGTCCGGCTCCTCGTTCAGCAGGTAGTTCAGGCCGCGGAAGTAGGCGCGCGGCCCGCCGTCGGTCTTGACGCCGAGCTGGCGCGTGTCGACGCCGCGAAGGAACCAGCCGGCCGCAAACAGCAGCGGCAGCAGCAGCAGGGTCCACAGCTCGACCTCGATCATTTCCGCGCCGCGCTGCCGCCGGCCTCGCCGCCGTCGATGCCGCCGACCGCGCCGGCGCGACGGGCAACGTTGGCGAGCGTGTCGCCTCCGGCCTCGAAGGCGCCTGGCGGAGCCGGTTCGGCACGTTCCGCGGTCGCACTGGCGGCGGACGCGCGCCGGTGCAGGCGATACAGCCGCGGCGCCAGCGCCAGCGCCCCCAGCAGCAGGCCGACGAGCAGGCTGCCGAGCATCACCACCACCAGCGGCACGTCGTCCCAGCGCAGGGTCTCGGTCAGCCGCACCGTCACCGGCATGGTGTTCTTCAGCGCAAACCACAGGACCGCGAGGAAGAAGACCAGCCGCAGAAGCCAGGCAATGGCACTCATCGTGTTCTGGAGACCCGGAGCCGCATCGATTCTACGTGCAGGCCCGTCACCGCCGGCCCGCGGGCGGCACCCAAAAAGAAACGCCCCGCGCGGGGCGGGGCTCCTTTTGGCGGCCTGTTTCCTTCAGTCGACCGGCGCCGGCTGCTCCGGCGACGGATCCCCGCCCTGGTCGACCCGGGTCCGCAGTTCCTTGCCGGCCTTGAAGTGCGGCACATGCTTCGCCGGCACGTGCACGCGCTCGCCCGACTTCGGATTGCGCCCGACCCGCGGCGGCCGGTAGTTCAGCGCGAAGCTGCCGAAGCCGCGGATCTCGACCCGGCCGCCTTTGGCCAGCGCCTGCGTCATCGTTTCGAGCATGCACTTGACCGCCTCGTCGGCATCGCGCGGCGGCAGCCGCGGGTTGCGCTCGGAAAGGCGGTCGATCAGCTCGGAGCGGGTCAGCATCTTCATGGCCGTCGGCCCCGGAACGTCAGCGGTTGTCGAGCTTGGCCTTGAGCAGCGCGCCGAGGTTGGTCGTGCCGGTGGTGGCCTCGGCCTTCATCCGTTCCATCGCCTCGCTCGCCTCG
>CAYLZU010000131.1:0-8414 GCA_964388005.1 uncultured Burkholderiaceae bacterium | reverse complement strand
ATGAGCGCCGCCCGGCCGACCCGAAGGCGCTCACTCCCCCTCGGGGGGACAGCGCGAAGCGCGAAGGGGGCACGATGAGCGCCGCCCGGCCGACCCCGATCACAGCCGGGTCCGCGTCGCCGTCGCCCCGACCAACGAGGAGCAGATCGCGTCCAGCCACGGCAGGGGCCTGCTGGGTGGCGGCGCGCCGGTGAACCGCGGCTGTGCCGTCGCCTGAAACCACGGCTCCGCAGCGATAGGGGAAGCCTGAGCATGATCCCCAGATGGTCGCCGCGCAGCATCGCGCTCGGCCTGCACGGCGGCGATCGCATCGCCATTCGCGCCACCCGGCCCGACGACCGCGAACGTCTCGTGCGGGCTTTTCACGGACTGGACCACCGGTCGATCTACCAGCGCTTCTTCTTTCACAAGCGGGAGTTGAGCGACGAGGACCTCCGCCGGCTCACGCAGTGTGACGGCGCGCGCGTCGCCGTGCTGGTTGCCACCATCGGAAGCGGCGACCACGAAGCCATCGTCGGGCTGGGTCAGTACGCGAGGCGAGGCGCGACGGCGCAGATCGCGTTCGCGGTCGAAGAGGACTTCCAGGGGCGCGGCATCGCCACCCGTCTGCTGCGGCGCCTGCTGCGAATTGCCCGCGACCAGGGCATCTCGCAGTTCGAGGCCGACGTGCTCGCCGAGAACCGGCCGATGCTGCGGGTGTTCCGTCGCAGCGGCCTGCCCGTGGACGAAAGCGAAGCCGACGGCGTGGTTCACCTGACGCTTTCGCTCGGCGAATCGCCGCCGCAGGCAGGCACGCCTGGACGTTGAGCGATCCAGACCGAACAGCGACCGTTTGCTCACCACTCACGAGCGGGCTGCGACTACCTTCACTGCTGAACCGGATTGCTGGATGACACTGCAATGACTCTCAAGTCCGAAGCGACCTACCCGAGCCGGCGCGCCTACGTCGTGAAGCTGCGCAGCGACGCCGGGCCCAACGCCCTTGTGGGACGCCTCGAGAACCTGGTGACCGGAGGGCAGCGGGAATTCGTATCCGGCGAGGAACTGCTGGCGTCGATCGCCAGCGATCTGCGGGCGGTCGAGGCCCAACGCTAGGCCGAGCCCACGCCCGAATGACGGAACAAGGAATGCGATGAACACTTCAGCCCGACAACTCGCGCTCAGCCACGATGTCGCGACCAAGGTTGCGCAGGTCATGCAGACCCGCACGAAAACGGCCGTGGAGCAGTTCAACCAACGCGTGCAGCGCGTTGGCGAACAGCGGGTCGGCAGCGTGCTGGCGAATCCGCTGTCGGCCTGGGAGGCCGTGGCGGGCGGCGCGCAGTACGCCGTCGACTTCGCGCAGCGCACGATCCTGCTGTGGGACACGCTGCGCCAACGCGGCAACAACTTCGTCGAACACGAGCGCCAGGGTTTGCCACCGGTGCTGCACTTCGAATACGAAATGGTGCTCGATGGGCGCGCGCTTGCCAAGCCGGTCAATTACGCGCTGGTGCGCATCGTTCCGCCGCAGGGCGTCACGGTAGATGCCAGACGCCGCCCGTACGTGATCATCGACCCCCGCGGCGGCCACGGTCCAGGCATCGGCGGCTTCAAGGACGACTCTCAGGTCGGGGTGGCGTTGCAGGAAGGCCACCCGGTGTACTTCGTGATCTTCTTCCCGCATCCCGAGCCGGGACAAACGCTGCTGGACGTGTGCAACGCCGAGCGCAGGTTCGTACATCGGGTACGCGAGCTTCACCCGAAGGCCCCGAAGCCGGGAATCGTCGGCAACTGCCAGGCCGGCTGGGCCGCGATGATGCTCGCCGCCGCCAATCCCGACGACACCGGCCCGGTCGTGGTCATCGGCGCGCCGATGTCCTACTGGGGCGGCGCCTGGCGGGAGAGCGAGGGCGACAACCCGATGCGCTATGCGGGGGGGCTGCTCGGCGGCACCTGGCTCGCTTCGCTGTCCTCCGACCTCGGCGCCGGCACGTTCGACGGCGCCTGGCTGGTGCAGAACTTCGAGAACCTGAATCCGGCCAACTCGTTCTGGGACAAGTACTACCGGGTCTTCGCCGACATCGACACCGAGCCCGAGCGCTTCCTGGAGTTCGAACGCTGGTGGGGCGGCTACTACCTGCTGAACCGCGAGGAGATCGAGTGGATCACGCAGAACCTCTTCGTCGGCAACAAGCTGTGGTCGGGAACCGTGAAAGGCGGCCCGGCCGGCGCACTCGACCTGCGCCAGATCAAGGTGCCGATCGTGATGTTCGCGTCGATGGGCGACAACATCACGCCGCCGCAGCAGGCCTTCAACTGGGTCGCTGATGTCTACGGCAGCACCGAGGAGATCAAGGCCCGCGGCCAGGTGATCGTCGGCCTGATGCAGGAGGAAGTCGGCCACCTGGGCATCTTCGTGTCCGGCAAGGTGGCCAGAAAGGAAGGAACGCAGATCGCTTCGGTGCTCAAGTCGATCGAGGCGTTGCCTCCGGGCCTGTACGGGATGCAGATTGCGGAGAACACGGACTCCGCGGGCAAGACGGCCTACGAGGTCACCCTCGTCGAACTGCGTCTGGAAGATGTCGTCGGCCGCCTGAACCGCTTCAATCGCGTCGACGAGAAGCCCTTCGAGGCGGCGCGCGTCGTCGCGGACTTCAACCAGCGCGCCTACGAACTGTTCGGACGGCCCCTGGTGAAGGCGCTCGCCAACGATTACGGCGCCAAGCTGTCGCGCGAGTTTCACCCGCTGCGCTTCCAGCGCTGGGCGTTCTCCGACCTCAATCCGTTCCTGGGCTGGCTGGCGCCGGCGGCACAGGCGGTGAAGGATCAACGTCGGGCGCTGGCGGCCGATCATCCGGCGCGCCGGATCGAATCGGCGCTGTCGGAGACACTGAGCGCTTCGCTCGACTGCTATCGGGCGCTGCGTGACGCGATGGCCGAGGCGACCTTCTTCCAGATCTACGGCAACCTCTTCGCCTTCTATCTGGGCGACGAACGCGATCCCGACACGGTGGCGCCGGCAGTGGACGCGCGCGAGCTTCCCGCGGTTCGGGAAGCGCTGTCCTCGATCGACAAGGGCGGCTACGCCGAGGCGCTGGCCCGCGTCGGCTTCCTGCTGGCACACCGGGACGAGCCGCTGCCGCTGTCCAGACTGCGGCTGGCCAGCGATCTGCTGGAGGACTATCAGGACCTGCTGCCGGATCTGCCTCTCGACGAGGCGCGCCGAATCGGCGGCGAGCAGGAAATCATCGCGCGCTACGAACCGGAGAGGGCGGTCGAGACGCTCCCGGCTTTGCTGCCGCAGCGGAAGGACCGCGATCGCCTGCTCACGCTGCTCGATCGCGTGCTTCGCGACAAGCGGGTGCAACGCATCCAGCCGACGTCCGAGCAGACGGCAATGCTGGCGCGTATCCGGCGCGTGCTTGGCGGGCCAGGGCGCCGTCCGGCACCGGTCCCGGCGCGCCGGCGGATCGCGCGCAAGGCCGCAACCGAGGCAGGATGACCCATGCCCGCGCGTACCCACGACCTTCCCCTCGCGTTCTGGGAGAACAACCTCGAGGAGCTCGACGGCGAAATCGCGCGGCTGGCGACGTTGTGCGAGATCAGGATCCTCGACCCCGGCGTCTTTCGGCGCGTGCTGCAGAAAGACGTCTCGGTGTGCGGAGCCGAGAATCCCGTCGCCTTCGCCAAGCTGCGCGGCCTGCTGATGATGCACCTGGCGATCCGCGAGAAGTCGGTCGACGCCTTCGGACAGGCGTTGACGGCGCGGGTCGAGGACGATGTCATCGACCGGCTCCGGCAGCGCTTCCCTCAGCTGAAGGGCGAGTAGCCGCGCGTCGGAGTCCCCGCTGCCGCGAGGCAAGGCACACAGCGCGACGTTGCGTCAACCTGGAACAACGAGGCTGCCATGAACGCCACTGTCTGGCTGACATCGATCGCGATGCTGGCGGCCTGCGCCGCCGATTGCGCCGCGCAGTCGAGCCGAACTTACGACGGCGCCTGGACGGTCACGGTGGAAAACGACGTGGGCACCGGTTCCGACAACAACTACACCAACGGCGTCGGTCTTTCCTGGGTTTCGAACTCCATCGACACGTACGACGAGCAGGGCTTCGTCAGCCGATGGGGTCGATTCTGGTCGTTCCTGCCGTTCGTCGGCGATGCCGGATCGCGCACCTATGTCGCCTGGTCCCTGGCGCAGGAGATGCACACGCCGGACGACATCACGCTGCGCAACCCGCCCATCGACGATCAGCCCTATGCCGGCGTGCTGTACCTCGACAACCTCATCTATTCGAGAAGCGAACGCTGGACTCACGCCTGGCAGCTCAGGGTCGGCGTCGTCGGCCCGGCGTCCCAGGCCGAGCACGTGCAGAGGTGGGTCCACGAGCTCGTGAACAGCGACGAACCGATGGGCTGGGACACGCAGCTTCCCAACGAGCCGGTCCTCAACGTCGGTTACACCGCTGCGCATCTGCTGGCCGAGGGCGACGCCGGCAATTCGGCCAGGTGGCGAATCGTTCCGGTGGCCCAGGCCGGCCTCGGCAACTACTTCACCGGCGCGGGCATCGGTGTCTACGGCGAGATCGGCTGGAACCTCGTCGAGGCGCTCGGCGGGACCGCGCTGCGCCAGGGGTTCAACGTGGCGTCGACGGTCGGCGTCGGGCCGGTGGAGGGATGGTCGGTGTCGTTCTCGGGGGGCGTGGCCGGCTACGGCGTCGTTCATTACCTGCCGCTCGACGGGACGGTGTTCAAGGACAGCCGTTCCGTCGGCTCGAAGCCCTTCATCGGCATGGCCACACTGGGCATCGCCGTGCGCCATCGCGGGTTCTCGTTCTTCCTCGGCAGGACCCACTTCACCAAGACGTTCGACACCGAGCGGGAGCGGGTCGCGTTCTCGACGTTGAGCGTGTCCTGGTATCACTGAGGCCGCTGCACCGCGCTTGACCGGGCGGCCGAGGCGCCGTGCCGGCTGCCGCCGGCGGGCCGCCTTCGACGCCGTTTTCGCCGCATCCGGAGCGTTGCGTGTAGGAGCACTGCGGCGGAACACGCTGCCTCCAGCGTCGTGCGGGCCGACCGCGCCGAGCCGCTGCGTCCGGCACTGACGAAATCGCGACCAAAGGGCGACTTCTCACTGACTACTCCCCGCACGACCTCTTCTACCGTTCGCTCATCGATCCAGGCGTTCACGACCGATGTCGCTACCTGCCCGCATGTCCCGGATGTCCCGGCCCACGTCACTCACGCGTGCACCGCAAGCCACGCGCTGCTCGGCCGCCTTGCCGGCCGCGCTGGCGCTGTCGCTCGCGGTCGCTCTGGCCGGCTGCAGCACTCCCGTCCTGAAACCTGCCGTCGACGTGCCCGCCCGGTTCGCATCGGCCGACTCCGCCGTCGCCGCCGACCCCGAGGTCGCGTGGTGGGAGAGCTACAACGATCCGGTGCTGACCGAGCTGATTCGCCGCGCGGCGCGCGAAAACCGCGACGTCAGGATCGCCGCCGACCGCGTCCGCGCCGCGAGGGCGGGGGCCAAGATCAGCCGCTCCTGGCTCTATCCCAGCGTCAGCGCCGTCGGCACCGGAATCACCGCCGGCACCGGCTACGACGCGGTCAAGCGGCAGCTGTTCCCCGACGCCGACATCGCCGCCGGCGGCATCGGCGTCTCCTGGGAGATCGATCTGTCCGGCCGGCTGCGCGCCGGCGCGACCGCAGCCGAGGCCGACGCCCTGGCGGTCGAAAACGGCGCCCGCGGCGTTCGCCTGCTGGTGCTGACCGACGTGGCGAGCAACTATTTCACGCTGGTCGGCGCCCTGCGGCAACTCGAAACCGTGCGTGCGATCTCGGCGGCGCAGGACGAAACGCTGCGCCTGGTCACCGCGCGGCACCGCGCCGGCCTGGCGACGCCGTTCGACGTCGAGCGGGCGCAGACCGACGCGTCCCGCGCGCGGGCGGCGATTCCGCCGCTGGAGACCGCGGTCGCCGTCTCGCGCCACCGCATCGCGGTGCTGATCGGCGACCAGGCAGTCAACGCCGCGACCGTCAAGACATCGAGCGGCGAGCCGGTTGCACCTCCGGCGCGCGCCGGCCAGCCCGCCGCGCTGCTCGAGCGCCGGCCCGATCTGCTCGCCGCCCGGGCTGAGCTCGACGCCGCCAACGCGCGGAGGCAGCAGGCCCATGCGGAATGGTTCCCGCGGCTGTTCCTCGGTGCACTGTTCGGCGGCGGCAGAGCCGAAATCAACGACGTCGCCCTCGGCGCGGCGCGCTACACGAACGCCGCGGCGCTGCTGGCGATGCCGATCTTCAACGCCGGGCGGACCCAGGCGATCAACGAAGTCGCCGAGGCCCGCCAGTCCGAAGCCGTGCTGCGCTACGAAGACGCCATCGTGCGCGCGCTCGAGGACGTCGAGAACGCGCTGGCCGCGGTCGGCAACGAACGCCAGCGCGCCGAGACGCTCGCCGCCGCCGCTGCGTCGGCTGAAGCGGCCTATGGCCGCGCGCAGTCGCTCTACAACCGCGGCCAGATCGACCTGCTGCCGCTGCTCGATGCGCAACGCAGCCGCCTGCTCGTCCGCGTCAGCGCCAATGACAGCCAGACGCAGCTGCTGCTCGACAGCGTGCAGCTGTACAAGGCCCTCGGCGGCGGCTGGCAGGTGTTCGACCCGATCGTCAAGCCGGCGCAGGCCGACGCCGCGCCCGACCCGAATTCATGAAACGCGTTGCCCGCTCAAGAACCTCCATGAAGACATCACTCGCCCCGCTTTTCTTGATCGCCTTGCCGATCGCCGCGATGGTTTCCGGCTGCTCGAAACCGCCGCCGCCAGAGCCGCTGCGCACCGTTCGCACCGCCGAGGTCCGCTACGACAAGGACAAGGCCAGCGAGACCAACCGCTATGTCGGCACCGTGCAGTCGCGGTACGAAGTGAACGAGGCCTTTCGCGTCGGCGGCAAGATCCTGCAGCGCAAGGTCGAAGTCGGCCAGAAGGTTCGCGAAGGCGACGTGCTGGCGGTGCTCGACGACGTCGACTACCGCCACGCCGAGGAAGCGGCGCGGCAGGCGCTGATCGCCGCGACGACGCAGGCGCGACAGGCCGAGTCGGATCGGCAGCGGCTGAACGCGTTGAAGTTCGATGGCTCGGTCAGCGACTCGGACGAGGAGAAGGCGCAGACGGCGCAGGAGACGGCGTCGGCATCGGCCGAGGCCGCGGCCCGGCAGCTCGAGCTGGCGCGCAACCGGCTGAAGTACACCGTGCTGCGCGCATCGCGCAGCGGCGTGGTCACCGCGGTGCGCTTCGAGGCGGGGCAGGTGGTCGCCGAAGGCCTGCCGGTGGTCTCGATCGCCAGCGAAGGCGAACCCGAGATCGTTGCCGACGTGCCGGAGGATCACCTGGCGGTGTTCAAGGCGTCGCGCTACAAGGCGTGGCTCGCCAGCGCACCCGACCAGACCTTCGATGTCGTTCTGCGTGAACTGGCGCCGCAGGCCGCCGCGCAGACGCGAACCTTCCGCGCCCGCCTGAAGCCCGCCACGCCCCGCCTGCTGCCGCTCGGCGCGACCGCCACGCTGGTGGTCGAGCGTCCGGCCGGCGACCGTCCGGCGGCGGTGATCCCGGCGGCGGCGATCACGCAGAACAAGGGCCAGCCGGCGGTATGGATCGTTCGCCGCGCCGGCGCGGATCCGGTCGGAACGGTGGAACTGTTGAGCGTGACGGTCCATGGCTATCGCAACGACGAGGTGCTCATCTCCGGACCGGCCGCGGGCGACCTCGTCGTCACGGCGGGGGTGCAGAAGATGGCGCCCGGCCTGCGCGTCGCGCTGGCGGGCACTGCGAGCGGCGCCGACGCCGCGAAGGTGGCCGGGCGATGAAGTCCTTCAACCTGACCGAATGGGCGCTCGGCCACCGCGCCATCGTGCTGTTCCTGATCCTGACGATCGGCATCGGCGGCACGCTGGCCTTCACCAGGCTCGGCCAGCTCGAGGACCCGAACTTTTCCGTGCCGTCGATGACCGCGGTGGTCATCTGGCCTGGCGCCACGGCGCAGCAGATCCAGGACCAGGTGCTCAACCGGATGGAGAAGAAGTTCGAGCAGCTCGACCACTTCGAGAAGGTCAAGACGTATGCGCGCCAGGGCTACGGCGGCATGACGATCACCGTCAAGGGCGGCACGTCGCACGCCGACCAGCGCGAGGCCTGGTACCAGACCCGCAAGAAGTTCAAGGACATCGAGCTCGAACTCCCCGATGGCGTCGTCGGCCCGATCTTCAACGACGAATACGGCGACGTGACCGGGCTGCTGTATGCCGTCAAGGGCGACGGGATCAGCATGGGCGAGCTCTCCGACGCAGCCGAGGACATCAAGCGGCGCCTGCTGAAGGTGCCGATGGTCAAGAAGATCGACATCTACGGCAAGCAGGCGAAGAAGGTCTACGTCGAGTTCTC
>CAYLZU010000130.1:0-8417 GCA_964388005.1 uncultured Burkholderiaceae bacterium | reverse complement strand
GGTGGCGAGCTTGACCACGGTGGCGATCTCCTGCCACGGCGGCGTGTAGATGACCTCCATGCCGGCGTCGCGCAGGCCGGCGGCGACGATGCGGCTGCCGCGGTCGTGGCCGTCAAAGCCGATCTTGGTGACCAGCACTTTCGGTCGGATCTCCATCTACTCCTCCTGCCCCAGCGGCGAGCGCAGCAGTTGCACGAAGCGGCGGGCGATGGTCCTCGGCGTGTCGCGGCCGGGGTGGTACCAGGTCTGCGACCAGTTCAGCGCCCCCAGCAGCAGCAGCCGCAGCGTGCGCCGGTCGGTGCCGCGCGACAGCTTCAGCGCGGCGACGAGGCCGGTGAAGATCGCCTCGTACTCGTCGCGCAGCGCGATCAGCCGCGGCTGCGCCGCCGGCACGTCGGCCGGCCGCACGCGGATCACGACCTGCGCGTAGTCGTCGTCCTGCAGGATCGCCTCCAGGTGGGCGACGCAGGCGGCCTCCAGCCGCGCCCAGGGGTCGGCGTGCCGCTCGACCGCCGCGCGCACCCGCGCCGAGATGCGGCGCACGCCCTCGGCGTAGACCGCGGCGAGCAGGTCCTCCTTGGCGGCGAAGTGGTAGTACAGCGACCCCGGCAGCATGTCGACGGCGCGGACGATGTCGCGCACCGAGGTGCCCTCGAAGCCCTGGGCGCGGAACAGCCGCGCGGCGGCGTCGAGGATCTGCGGCAGGCGGTTGTCGGAGCGGGGCGCACGGACGGCGGTCATGGCGGCGAGCTAAAACAAACAGTTGTTTGTTTTTAGCACAATGCCCGGGCGGCGGCAAAAGGCCGTGGCGGCGCCGCCGCCGCCGGCAGAAAGCGATCGGGGCGGCCAGTGCCGCCCCGATCGCTTCATGGCCGCGTCCGCGGGCCAGGGTTCAGAAGCGCCACATCAGCGAAACCAGCGTCGTGTCGGCGTTCATCTTGCCGCCGGTGGCGTCGCTGCCGACCCCGTCGGTGCGGGTCCAGTCGAGGCGCACGCCAAACGAGCCGAAGTACATCTGGGCGCCGGCGCCGTAGCGAAGGCGGGTGCTGTCGTCGCTCGACCCGCCGGCGGAGCGTGCCGCCCCGCTGGCGCTGGTCGAGGTGTCGAGTTGGGCGTAGCCGACGCCGAGCCGCAGGTAGGGCTCCACGCCCATGACCGGCCAGATCAGCAGCGCGTCGAGTTCCCAGGTGGTCAGGTCACTTGAGGTGACAAGGGTGCCTGCCGGCCGGCTGGTCACCGCCGTCCAGCCGGTGTTGCCGAAGTCGGTATAGCCGGCCTCGACTGCGAGCCAGTGGTTGACGCGGAAGCCGCCGAAGACGCGCCATGCGGTGCCTTCGCGGTCGCTGGTGACGCTGCCGGCAGCGTAGCCGAGCGAGGCAAGCTGGTCGGCGATCGCCGCCTCGTTCCACTTGACGTTCGACCAGCCGCCACCGGCGCCGAGATAGAAGCCGGGCGCGACCGCGTCCTGCGCCTGGCCGATGCCGGAGGCGGTCGCCAGCGCCGCGGCGACGAGCAGGGAATTGAGCGTTTTCATCTTGGGTTCCTGTACGGAGATCGGGGAAGATCGCGGTCAGTCGCCGCGCGCGACGCCTTCGCGTCGCGGGTCGGCGCCGGCGGCCCAGGTGATCGCGGGCAGCACGCCGATCTGCGCCGCGCCGCGGCCGCCGACGAACATGAAGCCGTGCAGGCCGCTCGTCTGGTCGGCGATCGAGATCGTGTGGCCGCGCGCCCGCAGCCCGTCCTGGATCGCCGTCGCCTGCACCGCGCTGTTGCGCTCCAGCGTCGTGGTGGCGCTGGTGGTGGCGCCGAAGTTGCCGAGGTCGATCGCGTCCTGCGGCGACAGGCGCCAGTCGACCATGGCGATCACCGACTTGGTCACGTACTGGATGATGTTGGCGCCGCCCGGCGAGCCGATGACGATCTCGACCTCGTTGTCGGGGTTGAGCACGATCGTCGGCGACATCGAGCTGCGCGGCCGCTTGCCGGCCTCGACGCGGTTGGCGATCGGCCGCCCCTGCGCGTCATTGGGCGCGAAGGAGAAGTCGGTCAGCTGGTTGTTCAGCAGGAAGCCCCGCACCATCTGCCGCGAACCGAAGGCGCCCTCGATGGTGGTGGTCATCGACACGACGTTGCCCGCGGAGTCGACGATCGACATGTGGCTGGTGCCGGCGAGCTCGATGGTCGCGTCCTGGCCGGTCGGTGCCGCCGGCGCCCCCGGCGGCGTTCCCACCGGCGCCGCCCCCAGCGTGCGCGTCATGCTGATCAGCGAGGCGCGGCTCTTCAGGTAGTTCCTGTCGAGCAGGCCGGCGACCGGCACGTTGACGAAGTCGGAATCGGCGATGTACTGGCCGCGGTCGGCGTAGGCGAGCCGGTAGGCCTCGGAGACGAGGTGCACCGAGTCGACGGTGTTCGGCCCCATCGGCGCCAGGTCGAAGCTCTCCAGGATGCCGAGCGCCTGGCCGACGGTCAGCGCGCCCGAGCTCGGCGGACCCATGCCGCAGACGTTCCAGCGCACGCGGTAGATGATGCAAACCGGAGCGCGCTTCTTCGCCTGGTAACCGGCGAGGTCGGCGAGCTGCATCACGCCCGGATTGGTCGGATGGTTGCGCACCTTGTCGACGATGTCCTGGGCGATCGCGCCGACGTACAGCGCATTGGCGTCGGCGGCGATCGCCCGCAGCGTCGCCGCGTACTCTGGGTTGCGCAGGATGTAGCCGACCGGGCGCGGCTGGCCGGCGGCGTCGTAGAAGTAGCTCGCCGCCGGTTCCTGGGTGCGCATCGCGGTATCGCTCGTCAGCAGCGCGTTCAGCCGCGGCGACACGGCGAAGCCGTCGGTGGCGATCTGGATCGCGCGGTCGAACAGGCGCGACCACGGCAGCCGGCCGTGTTCGTCGTGCGCCGCCTTCAGCATGCGCACGGCCCCGGGCACGCCGACCGACCGGCCGCCGACCACCGCGGTAGCGAACGGCAGCGGCTGACCATTGGCGCCGATGAACAGGTTCGGCGTCGCCGCCGCCGGCGCCGTCTCGCGGCCGTCGTAGGACGACAGCGATCGGTCAGCGGCACGGAAGTGGATCAGGAACGCGCCGCCGCCGATTCCGGAGCTCTGCGGTTCGACCAGGCCGAGCACCATCTGCGCGGCGATCGCCGCGTCGACGGCGCTGCCGCCGGCGCGCAGCATCTCGACGCCGGCGTCCACCGCCAGCGGATTGGCGGCGGTCACGACCTGGCGGTCGAAGTACTGCAGTTCCTTGGCCGACCAGCCGGTCGGAAACGTCGTCGAGTTCAACCCGGGCGGGGGCGCCGCGGCGAATCGCGACGGCACGCTGATCGCTGCCGTGCCGCCGTCGCCGCCGCAGGATGCGAGCAGGGCCAGTGCCGCGGCGCAGGTCGAAAGACGAATTACCAGTGTGGACATCGATCGGTTCTCCATCGCAGGGGAGCCGTGCCGGGGATGCGGCGCGGCCAGCGGCGGATTGTCAGCGGCCGGGGTGGCCGCCGCATCGCCTGTTCATGGGTCGACGCCGGGCGCGGCGTGCGCTTCAGTCGATGGTGACCACCAAGGGCGCGTGATCGCTCGGCTGCTCGCGCTTGCGCGGCTCGACGTCGATCGAGCAGGCCGTGCAGCGCGCCGCGAGCGCCGCCGACAGCAGGATGTGGTCGATGCGCAGCCCCATCTTTCGCCGGAAGGCGAGGTTCCGATAGTCCCACCACGTGTAGCTGCGCTCGGGCTGCTCGAACAGGCGGAAGCTGTCCTTCAGCCCGAGGTCGAGCAGGGCGCGGAAGGCGGCGCGCTCCGGCTCGGAGAACAGCACCTGGCCTTCCCACGCCGCCGGGTCGTGCACGTCGCGCGGCTCCGGGGCGATGTTGAAGTCGCCGCCCAGCAGCAGTCGTTCGTGCTTCGACAGTTCGCCGCGCAGCCAGTCGGTCAGTGCGGCGAGCCAGGCGAGCTTGTACTCGAACTTGTCCGAACCGACCGCCTGACCGTTCGGGAAGTAGCCGTTGACCACGCGCAGGCCATCGAGGGTGATGGCGATCAGCCGCTTCTGCTCGTCGGCGAAGTTCGGCAGGTTGACCTGCACGTCGGCGGCCGCCGGCGTGCTCGCCTCGCGCAGCAGCACGGCGACGCCGTTGTAGGTCTTCTGGCCGGCGAAGACGCTGCGGTACCCCGCCGCCTTCAGGTCATCGACCGGAAAGCGGTCGTCGGTGAGCTTGGTCTCCTGCAGGCAGACGACGTCGACCGCATGCCGCCCTAGCCAGTCGAGCAGGTGCGGCAGCCGCACCTTCAGCGAGTTGACGTTCCAGGTCGCGGCGGTCAGCGCCACGATCGATACGCCAGGCACTAACGCTGCCGTGCGGGCGGGGCCGCCTGTTGCGTCCCGTCGGCGTCGCCCGCTGCGGCCTCCGGCTTGGCGAGCGGAACGATCGGCTGCGGCGCCGGCCACTGGTAACTGCGTGGCAGCATCGAACCCTTGGGATAACCGGCCGCATCGAGCAGCGCCGTCCACAGCTCCGGGTTGAAGCCGTTGCGTGCCTGCCCGCCGACGGTCAGGTGCGGCAGGCGCAGGCCGCCGCTGACGCGCTCGAACTCCCGCAGATCCGCCTGGGTGACGACGACGCGTTCGCTGTAGGGAATGCCGCGCTCGCGCAGCAGCGCCGCTGCCGGCGCGCAGGGCGGGCACTCCGGAGACGTGTACAGCACCACCGGGGCGCGCTCGACCGCCCGGCGCAACTCGAACGGCAGGTTGGACAGGCCGTCGGCCGCGGCTGGTGCAATCGCCGCGCGGTTGCCGATCGGCTTGACGTCGCGAGCGTCGCGCGGCGGCGTGTCACCGAAGTTGACCTTGCCGTTGGCATCGATCCAGCGGTACTGCGCCGCCGCCGCCGGGGCAAACAGCGCCGCCAGCGTCGCGCAGAGCAGGGTGGCGGCCAGTGAGCGCGCCGGGCCGCCCCAAGCGCTCACACCGGAGCGCGCAGCGCGGACGACAACATACAAGCGTGGAATCAGGAGCATGGGAATCAGGCGGTCATGCCGCGGTGGCGCAGCATCGCATCGATCGTCGGTCCGCGGCCCCGGAAGGCGACGAACGACTGCATCGCCGGCCGGCTGCCGCCGACGGCGAGGACCTCGTCGCGGAAGCGCGCGCCGAGCGCGGCGTCGAGGGTGCTGCCGGCCTCCTCGAACGCGGCGTAGGCGTCGGCCGACAGCACCTCGGCCCACTTGTAGCTGTAGTAGCCGGAGGCGTAGCCGCCGGCGAACACGTGCGTGAACGTCCAGGGCATCCGCTGGTAGGCGGGCGGATGCACGACCGCGACCTCGCGCCGGACCTCCTCCATCAGCCGCAGCAGGGCGGCGGCGTCGGTCGTCTCCGGGTCGAGCGAGGTGTGCGCCAGGATGTCGAACAGCGCGAACTCGATCTGGCGCAGCATGAACATGCCGCTCTGGAAGTTCCTGGCCGCGATCATCCGGTCGACCAGCGCCCGCGGCAACGTCGCGCCGCTGTCGACGTGCGCCGACAGCAGCTGCAGCGTCTCCCACTCCCAGCAGAAGTTCTCCATGAACTGGCTCGGCAGTTCGACCGCGTCCCACTCGACGCCGCGGATGCCGGACACCGCCGCCTCGTCGACCCGCGTCAGCAGGTGATGCAGTCCGTGGCCGAATTCGTGGAACAGCGTCAGCACGTCGTCATGGGTGAACAGCGCCGGCTTGCCCCCTGAGGGCGGGGCGAAGTTGCAGGTGAGGTACGACACCGGCGTCTGCACGAGGCCGCCGGCACGGCGGCGGGTGCGGGCGTCGTCCTGCCACGCTCCGCCCTGCTTGTGGTCACGCGCGTACAGGTCGAGATAGAACTGGCCGACGAGCTCGCCGCCGAGGGTCTCGATGCGGTAGAAGCCGACGTCGGCGTGCCACACCGGGGCCGGTTCTTCGCGGATGGCCACCGAGAACAGGGTCTCGATGACCTTGAACAGGCCAGCCAGGACGCGCGGCTGCGGAAAGTACTGCTTCAGCTCCTGGTCAGAGTACGAGTAACGCGCCTGCCGCAGCTTCTCGCTGGCGTAGGGGAGGTCCCAGACCTGCAGGTCGGCAAGGCCGAGTTCGCGGGCGGCGAACTGGCGCAGTTCCGCGAGATCGCGTTCAGCGGAGGGGCGCGCCCGCCGCGCCAGGTCGCGCAGGAAATCGAGCACCTGCTGCGGCGAATCGGCCATCTTCGGCACCAGCGACAGCTCGGCGAAGTCGCGGTAGCCGAGCAGCCGGGCCTGCTCGCGGCGCAGGCGCAGCAGTTCGATCATCGGCTCCGTGTTGTCCCACTCAGGAGGGCCGAATTCCGAGCAGCGGATTGCGTGGGCGTGGTACAGCTGCTGGCGCAGGTCGCGATCATCGGCGTACTGCAGCAGCGGGAAATAGCTCGGCGCGTGCAGGGTCAGCTTGTAGCCGTCGCGGCCGTCGGCCTGTGCCGCCTCGCGGAACATCTGCAGCGTGTCGTCGGGGACGCCGGCGAGCCGGGCAGGATCGTCGATCAGCAGCGAAAACGCATTGGTTGCATCGAGCACGTTCTCGGCGTAGCGGGTCGAAAGCTGCGACTGCCGTTCGCGGATCGCCCGCAGCTTCTCCTTGCCGGGCGGCGGCAGTTCGGCGCCGCCGAGGCGGAAATCGCGCAGTTCGTTGTCGATCACGCGCCGGCGCGCCGCCGGCTGGGCGGCGAAGTCCGCCGCGGCGGCGATCGAGCGGTACTTCCCGTAAAGCGCCTCGTTCTGCGACAGCTCGGTCCAGAACTGCGTCATCCGCGGCAGGTTGGCGTTGTACTGCGCCCGCAGCTCGGGGGTGTCGACGACGGCGTTCAGGTGCGCCACCACGCCCCAGGCGCGGCCAAGCCGCTCGGTGGCGTCGTCGAGCGGCTCGACGATCGTGTCCCAGCGCGCCGGTGTCGCCGGGTCGGTGACCAGCGCCACCACCTCGCGGCACTGCGCCAGCAACTGGTCAATGGCCGGCGTGATGTGCGCCGGTGTGATGGCGTCGAAGCGCGGCAGGCCCGCGGGATCGAGCAGCGGATTGGATTCGAGGTCGAAAGGCACGGATCGGGCTATGCAGACAGGTCGCGTTAGGTTAACAGCGCCCGCCGCCGGGCGGCCGCGCCGCCGCTAGGGTAACCGCGACGGCGCGCCACCGGCCTCGTCCCTTCGGCCGACGACTCAGGATCCCGTCCCCAGCGCCACCCGCATCAGGTCGGCCACGGTGCCGGCGTTCAGCTTGTCCATGATGTTGGCGCGGTGCGCCTCGACGGTCTTGATCGAGATGCCGAGGTCGTCGGCGATCTGCTTGTTCAGGCGGCCGGAGACGATCCGTTCGAGCACCTGCTGTTCGCGCGGCGTGAGCTTCGACAGCAGGGCGCTGTTCATCCGCTCGCGCTCGATCCGCGCCGCATCCTCGCGCGCCCGACCCAGCATCCGTTCGACCAGTGCCTTCAGCGCCTCCTGCTCGAACGGCTTCTCGATGAAGTCGGCGGCTCCCTTCTTCATCGTCGACACCGCCATCGGCACGTCCCCGTGGCCGGTGATGAACACCACCGGCAGGTGCGAGCCCCGCGCCAGCAGTTCCTCCTGCAGCTGCAGGCCGCTCATGCCGGGCATGCGCACGTCGAGGATCAGGCAGGCGATCGCCTTGGGGTCATAGCGTTCGAGAAACGCCTCGGCGCTGCCGAAGGTCGCGACCTGGTAGGCCGGCTCCAGCAGGAACTGCAGCGAGTCGCGCACCGCCTCGTCGTCGTCGACGACGTAGACGAGGCCGAGGGGCGGGTCGCGGTCGGTCGTGCTCATGATGTCGTCCTCCGTGCTGGAAGCCGGGCGATCAGCGCCCCGGAGCGGCCGGTCCCGATCATCGTTGCGTCAGCTCCATGGTGGCGGCCGCCGCTTCCGCGGCCGGTCCGGTCTCGGCCAGCGGCAGGGTGAAGTGCATCACCGTGCCGCCGGCGGGTTCCGGATTGCGCTCGACGCCGAGCTGCCCGTGGTGGAACTCGACGATCGAACGGCAGATGTTCAGTCCCATGCCCATGCCGTCGGACTTGGTGCTGAAGAACGGCGTGAACACGGCCTCGAGATGCTCGGCCGCGATGCCGGCGCCGCGATCGACGACGACGAACGCGGCCATCGACTCGCCGGCCCGGCGCACCCGCACGTCGATGCGCGGCACCACCGCGTTGTCCATCGCGTCGATGGCGTTTTTCAGCAGGTTCAGCAGCACCTGCTCGATCAGGATCGGATCGGCATCCACCGGCGGCAGGTCGGGATCGATGTCGGCGACGATGGCGATGCGCTTCTTCGCCGCCTCGATCTCGGCGAAGGCGATCGCGTCCTCGACGATGCGCGCCGCCGGAGTCGGCCGGCGCCGGGGCTCCGAGCGCTTCACGAATTCGCGGATG
>CAYLZU010000129.1:0-8438 GCA_964388005.1 uncultured Burkholderiaceae bacterium | reverse complement strand
CATGATGTACTGGGGCATGGTCTCCTTCATCACGCCGCCGGTGGCGCTGGCCTCCTTCGTCGCCGCGGGACTGGCCGGCGCGGCGCCGCTGCAGGTCGGCCTCAAATCGATGCGGCTGGGCAGCACGATGTACTTCGTGCCGTTTTTCTTCGTCCTGAACCCGGCGCTGATCCTGCGCGGCACGCCGGCGGACATCCTCGTCGTGGTCGCCACCGCGGTGATCGGCATCTGGCTGATCGCCTCGGCACTGGAGGGGTACGTAGTCGGCTTCGGCGCACTCGGCGACGGCCTGATTGCCCTCGTCGCCCGCGCGCTGCTGCTCGCCGGCGGGCTGTCGATGGCACTGCCGGGCGGCGGCGAACTGGGGCTGTCGCATCTGCAGCTGTCGATCGTCGGGCTGGGGCTGGCGGCGGCGGCGCTGGCGGTGGCGGCTGCGGCGAGACGGCTACGGGGTGTCCCGCACTGAAATTGGCGGAGCTGGCAGGTGCGCGGGCGGCTGAACGAGCGACTGATGCCGCAAGCGATCTGGCCGCGTCGCGCTTACCCGTCAACGTAGCGCACCGGTGATGCCGGCGCGCGGCGCACCTTGAGCTCAAAGATGTCGGGGCGCGCGTAGTGCCCGCTGACGTCGAGCGTTCGGCGTGATGGCGCGACGCGCGCGGCATCGATCTCTGCGTACAAGATGCCGGCCTCTCGGCGCAATGGGCCCGCGACGATCTTTCCCATGGGATCGACCACCACCGAATCGCCGTCGTTGATCCATTCCTCGGGATCAGGGAACAGCTCTGCGCGGGCCGGGAAATCATGTGGAATGTCGCTGGCACGCAGCGCGGTGCCGCTGCCGACCACCCAGCACCGACCTTCGAGCGCGACATGCCGCATCGTGCAGATCCAGGCGTCCCCGCTGTCATAGGTGGGCGCGACGTAGATCTCCATCCCCTGCGCATAGAGCGCGTAACGCGCCAGCGGCATGTAGTTCTCCCAGCAGATGAGGCAGCCCACGCGGCCGGCGGGCGTGTCGACCACCCGCAACCCGGACCTGTCGCCCCAGCCGTGAACCATGCGTTCAGGGTTGGTTGGCATCAGTTTGCGGTGCCGGTTCTGCACCCTGCCGTCGGGGCCAACGACAACGACGGTGTTGTAGAGCGTGCCGCCGCCTTGCTCCCGAACTCGTTCATTGATGCCGCACACGATCGTCGCATCATGCGCGCGGGCGGCCTCACACAGTTCGGCCAGGTCGCCGCCATCGACGTCGACCGCGTTGGCAAGCAGGCGAGCGTGCAACTGGCCGAAGACGGCGCCATCCCTTCCTGCCGCGAGCCGCCAGATCCAGGACGGGTAACCCGGAATGAACGTCTCGGGAAAGACGATCAGCGACGCCCCGGCCGCGGCGGCTTCGGCGACCCATTGCACTGCCCTCGAGAGGGTCGCGCCGCGATCGAGCAGCACCGGCGGGCGTTGAATGATGGCGATCTTCGTCATGGCGTCTTCCTTGGGCGGGCAGTGCCCTAAGCGGACAGCTTGCGCCTGACCAGGCGCCCGGACCAGTCGAAAAGTTGAATTGTTCAGGCCGTGAAGTCGATTCGCTGGAAAACACCTACGGTCAGTTGCGCACCGTTGCAAGGGATGCCAAGGTGTTGTGCGAGCGAAGGACGCCGCTGGATATGCGCCAGTTGCTGTCCAGCAGCAGGCGCTTCATCGACCTGCATCGCGGCGTCGTGCGAGTGTCCACCGGCCAGCAGGCGCAACGGCTGCATCGTCTCGAGTATTCGGTGTCATGGGCCGCGACGCCGAAGGCAAGATCCGGGAATTCAGTCTCACGGAGGCTGGCGAGGAACTTCGACCCATTGCCACGGCGCTCCGCCATTGGGGTGCGCAGTGGGTTGGCAGCCGCCGGCGCGACGATGAACACGATGCGGATCTGCTCATGCGGGACCTGAGCCGATTCGCGCCCATCCGAAAGTTCCCGTCCTGGCCCGTGGTCATCCACTCCCAGTTTCGTGGCGCTCGAACTCGCGAGCGCGCCTGGTCGCTCGTAGTGGAGGACGGCGTGTCCGGCCTTGGCCGCGACGACCACGGGCGCGCGTTGACGCTCGTCGTGAAGGCTTCCGTGCGCGCATTGACCGACGTGTTGGTGGGTGACTGCGCTGCTGCGCCGGCCCTCCAGGCGGGCGAGATCCGTGCCCAGTCGCACCCCGCAGCGAACGCTTCATGCCACGTCGGCCGTGACTGCCTCCGCCTCGCCAGCACGGCAGCCGGCGATCGGATCTCCACCGCAGAGACGATTCCGGGCAAGGTCCATCGTCGACTTGCCGTCGTCCGCGACCGGCTACCGGCTGCTGCTGGCTCGGTACGGCAAGTTCTGCTGCCGCGATTGACTGACCAGAAGGAGCCTATCCATCATCCGGCATGTGGCGCATCGAGGAACACCAACGGCTGGACCGGCAGTTGTCGGGACGCGTGCCGATCGAGGTTCTCAAGCGCTACGAGAAGTGGAAGGACATCGTGCGTCTTTCGGGGCCGGTGGGGCTGCTTGCCGTCAAGGGCTTCCGCGACGAGGCGCTCATGGGTGAATGGAAGGGGCGCCGATCGTCGCGACTGAACCTCCAGTGGAGGGGCATCTGCCGCGTGGAGGGCGATACCTTCCTTGTCGAACTGGTGCAGGTGACGCCGCACGATCAGCGGAGGCCGTGAGATGAGCCAGTTCCGTCCGGCAAAGAAGCGAGTCGAAGTCTCGGTCGGCGAGTCGGTCCGGATTCTGCGCGAGCTGCAGGAGCTCAGTCAGAGCGAATTGTCCCGGTTGACCGGCATTTCCCAGGCGACGATTTCGGCGATCGAGAACGATCGCGTCAATCTGGGCGTTGAGCGGGCCAAGGTGCTGGCGCGCGCACTGCGGTGCCATCCGGCGGTCCTCGTCTTTCCTGGATGGGAAGTTCCGCTCAAGACCGCGGGGTGAGCTTCGACGTCCGCTCGTCGTCGACCTATGCGACGGCAGCGGATTGCGGAGCTTGCAGGACTCGATCGGAAGCAGCGGGCCAGCAGACGAACCGTTCCGCGCCCTGGTGCTCGCGCGCGGAAGACTGGTCGCGCGACCCGCTGACCTCCGCGCTGAGGCCGGCCGCTCTCCGAGGTGAACCGGTCGCTGACTCGGAAAACCGTGTTCGACGCGTTGGGGTCGCAAGCGGGCGGCCCGCATGCCTGCTTCCCGCGCGTCGTTTCACAACACCACTTCGACGACGCAAGGCCCGCCGCTCGCAAATCCGCGCTGCGCTTCGCGCACCAGTTCGCCGGCCGTCTGCGCGCGCGCGCCGGGCACGCCAAGGCCGCGGGCCAGCGCCAGCCAGTCGATCGCCGGCCGATCCAGGCGCAGCATCGCCTCGGCGTTGGGGCCGCCGGCTTCGGCGCCGACCGCCTGAAGTTCGCCCTGCAGGATGCGGTAGGCGCGGTTGGCGAAGACCACCGCCACCACGGGCAGCGCCTCGCGGGCGATGCTCCACAGCGCCTGCGGCGTGTACATCGCGGCTCCATCGCCTTCGAGCGCCAGCACGGGCCGGCCCGGCGCGCCGAGGGCGGCGCCGAGCGCGGCGGGCAGGCCGAAGCCGATGGCGCCGCCCATCACCGCCAGCCAGTCGTGCGGCGCCGCCGCCGCGAAGCGCGGGCCGAAGGCGCGGCCGGTCGTCACCGCCTCGTCGACGACGATCGCGTTCTCGGGCAGCAGCGCCGCCAGGACGTCGGCGATCAGGTCAGGGGTGAGCGCGCCAGCGTTACGCAAGCTTTCGATGTCGGCCGGACCTGCCCGCGATGCGATCTGCTCCGGTGCGGCGCCGAGTTCGTCGCGCAGCGCTTCGAGCGCCGCCGGAACGTCGTCGCGGGGGTCGGCCAACAGCAGCGTCCGGCAGCCGGGCGGCTTCAGTTCGCTCGGCTTACCCGGATAGGCGAAGAAGGCGATCGGTTCGGCGGCGCCGGCGAGCAGCAGGCACTCGGCGCCGGCGAGCTTTTCCACCGCGGCATCGACCGCGTACGGCAGTCGATCGACCCGCGCCACCTCGCGCCCGCCGGGCATGCGGGCGTTGTAGAACTCGGCCAGCAGGCGGCAGCCGGTCTTGCGCGCGATCGCGGCGGCGGCTTCGCGCGCCCGCACGCCCACGCCGTCGGCGCCGAGCAGCAGCACGGCGCGCGGGCCAAGTTCGGCGAGCGCCCTCGCCGCGGCATGCACCGCTTCGGCGTTCGGCGCGGCGGGCGCGGCCGGCGGCGGCGCCATCGCCGCATCGCCGCCCGGACCCCAGGCGGTGTCGGCCGGCAGGATCAGGGTCGCGATGCGGCCCAGCGCGCCGTCGCGCGTGGCGGCGACGGCCAGCGCGCCGTCGCGGGCGAGGTCGAGCGAATCGCGCGATGTCTTCAGCCAGTGCGACACCGGCGCCGCGATCGCCTCGACGTCCGATCGCAGCGGCGATTCGAACCGCGCATGCGCCAGCGCGTGGTCGCCGACGACATTGACGATGCCCGAGCGCGCCTTGCCGGCGTTGTGCAGGTTGGCGATGCCGTTGCCGAGCCCCGGCCCGAGGTGCAGCAGCGTCGCCGCCGGCTTGCGTGCCATCCGGTAGTAGCCGTCGGCGGCGCCGGTGGCCACGCCCTCGAACAGCGCCAGCACGCAGCGCAGGCCGGCGACGCGGCCGAGCGCGGCGACGAAGTGCATCTCCGAGGTGCCGGGGTTGGCGAAACACAGTTCGACGCCGTTGCCGGTCAATGTCGCGACCAGCGATTCGGCGCCGCTCCTGGTCGCTCCGCCGCCGGGCGCAGTCGGGTGCATCTGAGGCCCGTTCGGGCGTGGAAGTGAGTTGGCGCGGTTGCGGGTCGTGCGGGCGCAAGGCGCGGCGATTGACGCCGCTGCCGCGCCTCAGCGCATGTCGGCGCCGAGCGCGGCCCGGTTCTGCACCGCGAACACGGCCGCCTCGACCCGCGAGCTGAGGCCGAGCTTGGCGAGGATGTGCCGCACGTGCAGCTTGACGGTGTCGTGGCTGATGCCGAGCGCACGCGCGATCGCCTTGTTGCTCATGCCGGCGGCGACGTAGCCGAGGATCTGCCGCTCGCGGCCGGTCAACTGCTTGACGAGGCTGGCGGCGCTGCCGGGCTCCTCGCCGCTTTGCAGGATCGCGGCCAGCTTGCCGGCGATCGACGGCGCCACCACCAGTTCGCCGCGGGCGGCGCGGCGGATGGCGTCGATGACGTCGGCCGGCTCCATGTCCTTCAGCAGGTAGCCGCGCACGCCGAGCTTCAGCGCCGCGGCGAGGTCCTCGGCCGCCTCGCTCATCGTCAGCACCAGCACCGGCGTCGTCTCGCCCTTCTCCCGCAGGCTCTTCAGCAGCGCGATGCCGTCGGTCGGCGTCATGCGCAGGTCGAGGATCAGGAGGTCCGGCTTGTGCCGCTGCAACAGGTCGTACGCCTCGTCGGCTCGCCCGGTGGTGGCCAGCACCTGCATGCCGGCGCCGCGCGACAGCAGGTCGGCCAGCCCCTGGCGCACGAGGGCGTGGTCGTCGACCAGCACCAGCTTGACCGGGGCGGCGGCGGTCATCGGCTGGTCCGGATCAGGCGGAGGCCAGGTCGACGGTCAGGCTGACGCGCGTGCCGCCGGCGGGCAGGGCGCTCAACTGCAGCCGCCCGCCGGCGCGGCCGGCGCGCTCGCGCATGATCTGCAGCCCGTGGTGGCCGGCTTCGGTCAGCCGGCCGGCGCAGCGCGGATCGAGGATCTCGGCATCCGGGCCGCGGCCGTCGTCTTCGACGGTCACGCGCAGCTCATCGCCGTCGCGTTCGATCGCCAGCTTCGCCTGGTTGGCGCCCGAGTGGTGGCTGACGTTGGCCAGCGCCTCCTGCACGATGTAGAAGATCTGCAGCTGCTGGTCGGCGGGCAGGTCGAGCTCGTCGATGGCGCAGTCGAACGCCAGCTCGATGCCGGTGCGGCGGCGGAACGCGGCCGCCAGCTCGCGCAGCGACGGCACCAGCCCGCGCGAGGCCATGCCGGCGCGGTACAGGCTGATCATCTCGCGCAGCCGGCCGTGGGCGTTGCGCAGCTCGTCGCTGACGTCGCCGGCGTAGGCGAAGGCATGATGACAATCGCCGTCGCGGATGGCGCTGTCGAGCAGCGTCATCCGCATCCGCATGAAGGTCAGCGACTGCGCCAGCGCGTCGTGCACGTCGGCCGCCATGTGCTGCCGCTCGGTTTCGAGCCGGGCCTGAAGGTTCTCGCGCGTCAGCCGCTCGTTCTCCAGCGCCAGCCCGATCAGCTGGCCGAAGGGCCGCAGCAGCCGGGTGATGCCTGCCGGGGGATCCTGCCCTTCGGAGAAGAACAGGTTCAGAACCCCGATCGGCCGCTCGCGGTGATCGAGCGGCACCGCCACGGCGCGGCCGCTGAAGGCCTGCGACGCGCCGCCCTCGCGGACGGCGCAGCCGATCGACGCCGTCGCCTGGCGGGTCAGCGAACTCTGCAGCGCCGCGCCGCACATGCCGCAGGAGGAGGGCATCATCGAGTCGCGCGCGCAGACCTCGCCGGGCAGGCCGATGGCCGCCAGCAGCCGCAGGTTGGCGCCGTCCGCGGTCGGCACCCGGATCGCGCCGGCGCGGGCGCCGCACAGGCGAACGACGAGGCCGAGGAAATCGACCAGCATCGAGCCGGTGTCGTCGGCATCGAAGCGCTGCGATGCATCGTCGGCGGCGACGCCGCGGGTGGCGAGGGGTTCGACTTTCACGGCTGCGAAGGCGTGCTGCCCGCCCAAAAGAGGTGCGGCAATGGTATTCGAAAGGCCGGGCGAAGGCACGCTGCGCCGGCAGTCCTCGCGCGACGCCGCTACGGATACCCCCGGGGGTGCGGCAGGCGCTTCGCCGGACCATCGCGCCGCGCGCCCGGCGCTTCGCCGCCGTGGCGGCCCGGCCTCAACAGACCGCCCTCGCCGGGCGCTTCGGGCCAGGCCCGGAGCGGCCGCCCGCGTCAGGCCACCGCCTGGTAGTACAGGTTCTGCGGGTGGTTGGCTTCGGCGAAGAAGAACCAGCGCTCGGCCAGCAGGCCGACGTACTGGACCGCGAATGCCAGTGCCGCCAGCACGGGCATGTCCTGAGCGAGCGCGAGCGCGAGCAGCAACGCCGGCACCGGGAAGGCCAGCACCAGGAAGACCCACTTGATCGAGCGGAAGACGGCCCGCGAGCGGCCGTGGAAGAACTCGCGCGTGTTGAACGATCCGCCCATGAACCCCTGCGTGATCTGCTTGATGCGCGGGTGGCGGACGCCGATGGCGGTCTGCAGGCTCGACTTCGGCTTCAGCCGCGCGTTGCGCAGCAGGGACGCGCCGCGGCCGACGAAGGCGGCCCCGGTGAGCAGCAGCGCGCCGGCGCCGAAGAACGGCGTCATCGCCTCGGCGGCCTGCATCGCGAGGGCGGTGGCGAGCACGAAGCCCGACGCCAGCCCGAGCAGCAGGTAGTTGATCACCGTCAGCGGCGATGCCCACTCCTGCAGGAACTTCAGGCAGGCGTAGAGCATCCCGGTGCACACGTACAGCGCGATCGACAGCACGGCGGTGGCGGCGCCGACGGCGAGGGTGGCCCTGGTTGCGCCCCATCCGATCTGCGCCAGACCGTAGGCCGCCAGCGCGGCCATGAACATCGGCAGCGCGATCACCTCGCGCGACAGCCACGAGGTCCGCCAGCGCGTCGCCGACCGCCAGGCCCGCTCCGGCCGGCCGAGGTGGAAGAACGACGCCAGCAGGCCCAGGCCGCTCAGCAACAGCGCCACCGCGGCGCCGAAGGCGATGAACCACGATCCGGCCGCCGGCAGCCAGCCGATCTGGCCGCCGAGATCGGCGAGGAACAGCGCGATCGCCAGCCCCTGGCCGGCGCCGATCAGGGTGGTGAGAAACAGGACGGAGAAGGCAGGCTGCATCGTGTCGCGGTCAGGGTTCGCTGCGGCGATGGCGCAGGCAGGTCGAGGGGGCTGCCATGCACGTCACCACGAGGTCACGTCGTCGAGCGCCGGATCCTTCTGCGGCGGCCGCGGCAGCTTGCCGTCGACCTTCAGCGGGTTGTCGGCGCGGGTCAGTTCCTCGGGCTGGATGGTGATCGCGGTGCGGCGGCGCGGCAGGTAGTGGTTGGCCGGGTGCGTGCCCCACTCGGGCATCAGCGCGTAGCCGCCGCGGTCGCGGATCGCCTGCGAGACCTCGGAGTCGGGATCGTGCACGTCGCCGAACAGCCGCGCGCTGGTCGGGCAGGCCATCACGCAGGCCGGCTTGCGCTCCGCCGGCGGTAGTTTCGCGTCGTAGATGCGGTCGACGCACAGGGTGCACTTCTTCATCACCTTCTGCTTCTCGTCGATCTCGCGCGCGCCGTAGGGACAGGCCCAGGAGCAGTACTTGCAGCCGATGCACTTGTCGTAGTCGACCAGCACGATGCCGTCC
>CAYLZU010000128.1:0-8442 GCA_964388005.1 uncultured Burkholderiaceae bacterium | reverse complement strand
ACCAGCGGCAGTTCGGCTTCGGTGTGCACGTCGGTCAGCACCGGCACGCCGACCTGCCGCTTCACTTCCGCGAGGATGCGCAGCCCCTCGTCGATGCCGAGGCCACGGAAGCTCCTGCCCGAAGAACGGTTGGCCTTGTCGTAGCTCGACTTGAAGATGAAGGGCACGTCGAGCGAGCCGGCAATCTCCTTCAGCCGCCCGGCGACATCGATCTGCAGCGACTCGCTCTCGACCACGCAGGGGCCGGCGATCAGGAACAGCGGGCGATCGAGCCCGACTTCGAAGCCGGCCAGCTTCATGCAGTCCCTCGCGCCGCGCCGATCTCTTCTCGCGCAGCGCCAGTATCCCCTCCCCCCTTCAAGGGGGGAGGCGGGAGGGGGGATGGGTCAGAGACGAAAGACAGCCAATTCAAGCCGCCACCTTCTGCAAAACCGCCCCGCGCTGCTGCCGGCATGCCAGCGCCGCCTCGACGAAGGCCTTGAACAATGGGTGCCCTCCACGCGGCGTCGACGTGAACTCGGGGTGGAACTGCACGCCGACGAAGAACGGATGCCCCGGCAGTTCCATGATCTCGGGCAGGTTCTCGGTCGGCGTGCGGGCCGAGATCTTCATGCCCTTGGCCTCGAACTGCGGCACGTAGACGTTGTTGACCTCGTAGCGGTGCCGGTGCCGCTCGTTGACCGTATCGCCGTAGATTCGATGCGCCAGCGTGCCGTGCTCGACCGGGCACTTTTGCGCCCCCAGCCGCATCGTGCCGCCGAGGTCGGACTTCGCGTTGCGCCGCTCGATGCGCCCCGTGCGGTCCATCCACTCGGTGACCAGCGCCACCACCGGGTGCAGCGTTTCCGGGTCGAACTCGGTCGAGTTCGCTCCCGCGAGTCCGCAGACGTGGCGGGCGAACTCGATCGTCGCCAGCTGCATGCCGAGGCAGATGCCGAGATACGGCACCCCGTTCTCGCGCGCGTACTGGATCGCCGCGATCTTGCCCTCGGTGCCGCGCTTGCCGAACCCGCCCGGCACGAGGATCGCGTCCAGCCCGGCGAGCATCGCCGTGCCCGAGCGCTCGATCTGCTCGGAGTCGACGTATTCGATCGTCACCCTGGTGCGGGTGTGGATGCCGGCGTGGGTCAGCGCCTCGTTCAGCGACTTGTAGGAGTCCGACAGGTCGACGTACTTGCCGATCATGCCGATGCGGACCTCGTGCTCCGGGTGCTCGAGCGCGTAGACCAGCTTGTCCCAGGCCGACAGATCGGCCGGCCGCGACACCATGCCGAGGGTGAAGCAGACGATCTCGTCGGCGCCCTGCCGGTGCAGCATCGACGGCACCTTGTAGATCGAGTCGACGTCCCACACCGAGATCACGTCGGGCGAGATGCCGATCTCGCGCAGCTTCTGCACGCTGTGCTGGGTCGGCTTGGTCTTCAGCTCGCCGGCGCTGGCGATGAACGGCACCAGCGTCAGGTGCACGAAGCAGCACGAGCCGCGGCCCAGCCGCAGGCTCATCTGGCGGGCGGCCTCCACGAACGGCAGCGACTCGATGTCGCCGACGGTGCCGCCGATCTCGACGATCGCCACGTCGCTCTTGCCGTCCCACGCCGCCTGGGCGCCGCGCTCGATGAAGGCCTGGATCTCGTTGGTGATGTGCGGGATCACCTGCACCGTCTTGCCGAGGTACTCGCCGCGCCGCTCCTTCCTGATCACCGAGTCGTAGATCTGGCCGGTGGTGAAGTTGTTCACCTTGCGCATCTTGGCGCTGATGAAGCGCTCGTAGTGGCCGAGGTCCAGATCGGTCTCGGCGCCGTCTTCGGTCACGAACACCTCGCCGTGCTGGAACGGCGACATGGTGCCGGGATCGACGTTGATGTAGGGATCGAGCTTGAGGAGGGTGACCTTCAGGCCGCGCGATTCGAGGATCGCGGCGAGAGAGGCGGCGGCGATGCCCTTGCCAAGGGAGGACACCACCCCACCGGTGACGAAGACATACTTGGTCATGTTCGCCACGCCCGCTTGACGCGAGCGGTTCCGGTAAAGAGGCAGTATACCGACGCGATCGCGAATCCAGCCGCGGCGAACGGAGCTTCGCGCAGAGCCCGGCTGCCGCCGATTCGGCTCCGCGCGGTTGGTCCGCCGGCCCCTTACCGCGCCTCGTCCGGCTCCGCTTCCTCCAGCAGCTTCACCAGCGCGTGCAGGGTCCGGTTCACGGGCACCGGCACGCCGAGTTCGTCGCCGCGGCGGACCACGGTGCCGTTCAGGTAGTCGATCTCGGTGCGCTTGCCGCGGGCGAGGTCCTGCGCCGTCGACGAGGTGGCGCCGGCGAGCGAACGCGAGATCGCCACCGCCGCCTCGACGAGATCGCCTTCCGGCAGCCGCACGCCGGCAGCACCGGCGACCGCGATCACCTCGGCCACGGCCTCCTTCATCACCCGCAGCGCCAGCGGATGGGCGCCGATGCGGCGATAGCGGGCGCGGCCGAGCGCCGAGATGGCGTTGTAGGCGCAGTTGATCAGCAGCTTGGCCCACAGTTCGCCCTCGACGTTGTCCGACACGACGCAGCCGACCGCGGCGCGCTCGAACCAGCCGGACACCTGCTTCAACAGCGGCGCCGCGGCCTGCCGGGCCGCGGCATCGCGCTCGAGCGCGCCGATCACCAGGTCGCCGCGGCCGGTGTGGCGCACGTGGCCGGCTGCCGCCATCGCCGCGGCGACGTAGACTACGGCGGCGAATGCCGGGCCCCTGACGTGGGCGCGCAGGCGTTCGAGGTTGTCGACGCCGTTCTGCATCGACAGCACGATGGCCTCCGGCGCCAGCATCGGCGCCAGTTCCAGCGCGGCGGCGCCGGTGTCGGTCGACTTGACGCAGAACAGCACCAGGTCCGCGCCGCGCGCCGCGCCGATGTCCACGCTGGCGCGGACGGCCACGCGCTCCTCGAAGTTCAGCGTATCTAGCAGCAGCCCGTCGCGTTCAATCGCGTGCACGTGCGCCGGGCGGCCGATCAGCGTCACCGGGCAGCCGGCCCGCGCCAGCATGCCGCCGTAGTAGCAGCCGACCGCGCCGGCGCCGACCACCGCCACCAGCGGCCATCCGTCATCCGTCATCTGGACCTCCGTTGCCGTCCCGGATGATAGGTGCCGCGAAGACGGGCTGCCCGCCGCGCTTCGCTTCGCGCAAGCTGGGCCGCCGCCGGACCCGTGCCGGTCACGACTGGAGAAACGCCATGAGCTCGAATGCCATCTTCTTTGCCTGGAACCGTTCCTTGCCCGGGCGCGAGTCGATCAGCGGCGAACACTTCAGCGACTTCGTCGCCTACCTCGGCGGCCTTCAGAAGGCGGGCAGCATCCAGTCCTTCGAAACGGTGTTCCTCAATCCGCACGGCGGCGACATGAACGGCTTCTTCCTGATCCGCGGCGACAGCGGCAAGCTGGACAGCGTGATGGCGAGCAGCGACTGGGTGCAGCACATGGTCCGCGCCGCCATGCACCTCGACGGCGCAGGCGCCGTGCGCGCGGTCACCGGCGAGGCGGTGATGCAGCGCATGGAACTCTGGCGCAGCCTGATCCCGCGCTGACACCGCGCGCGGAAGCGCCGCCGCACCCGGAACGATCCGGGCGTTGCGGCCCGGACATCGCCGATGCAGCTCGCTGAGGTAGGCTGCGGCTGCCCCGCATGCACCTGCGCCGACGATGACCACGAAGGAATCGCCAACCGTCTTCGACGCCCGCGCCGCCGCGCAGCTGGAGCGCATGTACTCCAGCCCGCAGGTGGTCGCGCAGCGCGCGGCGTTGCGCAGGATCCTCGCCGCCCGGCCGGGCGAAACCGGCGTCGATGTCGGCTGCGGACTCGCACACCTGACACTCGATCTGGCGCGCGACGTCGCCCCCGGCGGCCGTATCGTCGCCTTCGACAACAGCGAGCACATGGCCGGCGAGGCGGCGGCCGGCGTGGCGGCGGCGGGCCTGGCGGCGGACGTCACCGTGCGGCAGGGCGACGCCACCGCGCTCGACCTTGCCGACGCGAGCGTCGATTTCGTCGTTGCGGCGCAGGTGTATTCGTACGTCCCTGAGGTGGCCCGCGCGGTGGCAGAGGCCGCTCGCGTGCTGCGGCCGGGCGGACGGCTGGCAGTGCTGGAGACCGACTGGGACTTGTGCACCTTCGAGTCGTCCGACCCTGGGCTGACGCGGCGGATGATCGAGGCGCGCGCGCACCACTTCGCCCATCCGCACCTGCCGCGGCAATTGCACCGGCTGCTGCGGGCGGCCGGCCTCAGGCTCGCCGTGTGCGAGGCTGTGCCGCTCGTCGAGACCTGTTTCGACCCGGAATCGTTCGGCGCCGGCATGCTGCCCGTGATGCGCAACGCCGCCGTCCGCAGCGGCATCGACAAGGACGTAGTCGATCGCTGGATCGCCGACGTCCGCTCGCGCACCGCCGACGGCGAGTACTTCTTCGCCGCGATCCGCTTCGTGTTCGTCGCCAGGAGATAGCCTGCCGCCAGTTGGCGTGGCTGCCGGACGCCTCGGCGCCTTGCTGCTGGCTCGACCGATGCAGGCAACGCCGGCAAGGCCCGATGCCGTCGATCCGCGATGCGCTGCCGAACCCGGTGGGGGCTTCGGTAACCGGGCGGTGGCGCCGGCAGAGTGCCGCGTCGGCGCCGCCGGGACAAGCAGTTCGCCATCCCCGGGGCCGGTCGCGAAGGCGAACCCTACAGCAGGAGCAGGTGCCGCCTGGTCGCTCCGCGAACCACGTTCAGGGGAACCGCGCGATCGAAGGTCACGAAGCGGCCCTTGTGCGCGACCGCCAGCGCCAGCAGGTACAGATCGGTGATCTGGCGCGGGCCCAGCGACATCGACGTATCGATACGCAGCTCATCGAGCAGGCTGACATCGTCAGCCCAGAACTCGTGCGCCGCGTGCGCGGTTGCCTCGCGCATCAGGTCGAACACCTCGCCGAGGGGCAATGGATTCGGGTACGCGGGCTGCGACATGATGCGCAGCACGCCGTTCTGCGTGATCGGGCAGGATGCCCACCCGTCCGACGCCCGATCGGCCAGCCAGGACCGCGCTGCCGAGTGCGCCGGGTGATCGGCATCGAACAGCGCAATCATCACGTTGATGTCGAGCAGGCTGCGCATGCGTTGCGGACGACGACTGATCGGGACCGGGCATCGACCCGAGCGGCGGCTTCAGTACACGTCCTGATCGCGCAGGCGATCGATGACTTCGTTGGTCACGACGCCGCCACGGCGCGGCACGGCGCGAAACCCCAGCACCGCCTTGCCCGCCCGCGGCTGCCTCTCCTGGGCCGCCTTCAACCCCAGCCGGGCCAGTTCCGACAGCACCTGCCCGGCACTCTTCCTTTGCCGCTTCGCGAGTTCTCGCGCCGCGAGCAAGACATCGTCCGCCACGTCCAGGGTCGTTCTCATGACTCCACCTCGATTGCCCGGTTCTGCGCGGCGCAGCGCCCACAGGATTGCATCGTACATCAGTCATCACGCATCACGCACCAACGCAGTCAAGGTGGAGGCCTGACGCCGAGTCGGACGGCGTGGCGCGATCAGAAGCTCGAGCCCGGCTGCTTCAGGAACTCGATCTCCTCGGCCGTCGAGGCGCGGCCGAGCAGTTCGTTGCGGTGCGGATAGCGGCCGAAGCGGGCGATGATGTCGTAGTGCCTGCGCGCCCAGACCAGCAGGTCCGGGTGGCCGGCCGCGGCCAGCTGGCCGAACAGGCGCAGCGACTCGTGCTGGTCGGCAAGTTGCTCGGAGTGCTCGAACGGCAGGTAGGCGAAGCCGCGCTCGACCGGCAGCAGGTCGCGGTCGCGGCCATCGGCCACCAGCGCCTTCGCCACCGCCAGCGCCTGCGCGGCGCCGGCGAAGGCGCGCGCCTTGCCGCGGAAGCTGTTGCGCGTGAACTGGTCGAGCAGCACGATCAAGGCCAGCGCCCGCCGCGCCTCGCCGTCGGCCCAGTGCGCGAGTTCGCCGCCCAGCGCCGCCTCGACCGCGGCGCCGAAGCGGCTGCGGATCTCGCGGTCGGTGGTGTCGGACTTGCGGAACCACAGTTCGCGCGTCCGGCCGTACTCCGCTGATCCGGGCGCGCCGAACCAGTAGTCGAGCACCTCGTCCGGTGTCACGGACATTGCCGTCAGCCCCGCGGCGGCAGCGGCGGCCGCGCCAGGTTCGGGCGGGTGCCGAACTTCGGCCCGCCCTCGTGGCCGGCCACCAGCTGCAGCGCGACTTCCAGCGCGCTTTCGAGCTGCCGGTCGCGGCCGGCCATCGAGTCCTGCGGCGCGTTGTCGACGTCCAGATCGGGATCGGTGCCGTGGTTCTCGACCTGCCAGCCGACATCGCTGAACCAGAACGAGAACTCCGGCTGCGTCGTCTCGGTGCCGTCGGCGAGCTTGTGGCGCGGCCAGATGCCGATCACGCCGCCCCAGGTGCGCTTGCCCACCAGCGGCCCGATCTTCATCAGCTTGAAGCAGTGCGAGAAGATGTCGCCGTCGGAGCCGGCGTGCTCGTTGGTCAGCGCCACCACCGGGCCGGCCACGGATTCGCCGGGATACGGCATCGGCGGGCCCCAGCGCTGCAGGTCGTAGCCGACGCGCTTGCGCGCCACCTTCTCCAGCAGCAGTTCCGAGACATGGCCGCCGCGGTTGTAGCGCACGTCGACGATCAGCCCGTCGCGGTCGCACTCGGCGAGGAAGTAGCGGTGGAACTCGGCGAAGCCGGCCGACATCATGTCCGGCAGGTGCAGGTAGCCGACGCGGCCGCGCGAGACCTCGTGCACCCAGCGGCGGTTGCGCTCGACCCACTCGCGGTAGCGCGCCGGCACGTCGTCGGCGAGCAGGCCGACGATCACGTCCCGGCTGCCGGCATCGCCCGCCAGCGTCAGCTCGGCGCGGTTGCCGGCCTGGTTGACGAACAGCGCCTGCGGCGGCAGATCGGGCGACACCGGCTGGCCGTTGACGGCGACGATCCGCTCGCCCGGCTTCGCCAGCACGCCGATCGCGTTCAGTGGCGAGTCGGCGCCGGACTCCCAGGGGTCGCCGGTGACGATGCGCTCGATCACGTAGCTGCCGTCCTCGGCCATGCGCAGGTCGGCGGCCAGCTGCCCCAGCGCCAGCGCCGGCGGCCTGCGGTGGTCGCCGCCGGACTCGTAGGCATGCGAGGTGCCGAGTTCGCCCTGCATCTCCCAGATCAGGTCCGACAGTTCCGCCCGCGTCGACACGCGTTCGAGCAGCGGCGCATAGCGGTTGTAGACCTCGGCCCAGTCCACACCCGACATGTCGGCCACCCAGAAGTGGTCGCGCTGCAGCCGCCACACCTCGCGCAGCATCTGCCGCCACTCGGCCCGCGGCTCCACCGAAAGGCGCACGCGGCCGAGGTCGATCCAGCCGCTGGCCCGCGACGGCGCATCGTCGTCGTCCTTCTTCTCCGGCTTGTGCGCGGCATCGAGCGCCCGCAGCCGCTTGCCCTCGCGGACCAGCAGGGTCGAGGAATCGGCCGAGATCCGGAACCCGTCGACCTTGTCGACCCAGGTTTCGGAGCGCAGGTTGTCGAGGTCGAACGCCTCCAGCCGCGCCGGACCCTCCTTGTGGCCGCCGCGCCCGTGCGCGCCGGGCAGCGGGAAACTGGTCCACAGCACGTGCCGCGGCGTCGCGGCAATGGTCCCGTAGCGGCCCTCCTGCACCGGAAAGGCGGCGATCCGCCGCTCGATGCCGTCGAGGTCGATGCGCAGCGGCGGCGGTTCCTTCGCCGGCGCTCCTTCCCCTTCGCCCTCCGGTTCGTGCGGCGGCCGCATGCCGCGCGGCGGCGGGTCGAACGGCGGCCGCGCATCGGCCTGCAGCGCCACCAGATACGGCCTCGCCGCGCGCGGGAAGCTCAGTTCGAACTGCACGTTGTCGTACACCGGGTCGTAGGTGCGGACCGAGACGAAGTACAGGTAGCGGCCCGATGGGTCGAAGGCCGGCGCGCTGTCGCGGAACTCCGGCCGCGTGACGAGCTGCGCGCGTCCGGTCGCCACTTCGTACAGCTTGATGGCGCAATGCCGGGCGCTGGTCCAGAAGGGGTACGCAATCCAGGCTCCATCGGGCGACCACGCCAGGTCCTCGCTGCGGCCGCAGTCGCTGCGGTCGGCGAGCGCCAGCTGCCCGGCGTCGAGATCGCCGACCAGCAGTTCGTTGCGGTGGTTGGCGATGGCGACGCGGCGGCCCTTCGGGGAGGCCGCCAGCGCCACCACGCGGCCGACGTCCCAGTCGAACTCGCGCGTGCCGCCGGCGTCGATCAGTTCGATCCGCTCCTCGCCCGACGCATCGTTGACGACCACCTGCGACCTGCCGTCGGCGAGCCAGCGCGCCAGCCGGTAGCGCACACCCTGCGCCGCGCCGTGCTGCCGCACCGCTCCTTCCCACAGCGCGAAGGAGAAGTGCTTGCCGCGCGCCACCATCGCCAGCGAA
>CAYLZU010000127.1:0-8482 GCA_964388005.1 uncultured Burkholderiaceae bacterium | reverse complement strand
CGCGTGCCAGGCGGCGGCCGTCGACGCGGCGCGACTCGCTCATGAACGACAGCATCATCGGGCTCACCGCCGCCCGCAGCGGTTCGCGCGGCAGCCGCGCCGGCCGCGGCAGGCCGAAGCGGTCGGCGACGAGGTCGAAGTACTCGCCCATCCGCAGCCGCGAACGGTCGACCGCGTTGTAGACGCGGCCGGGTCGGCCGCGAGCGAGCGCGGCGATGCAGGCGCGAGCCAGGTCGTCGGCATGGATGTGGTTGGTGTACACGTCGTCGGCCGCCGCCAGCGCCGGCGTGCCGGCTCGCAGCCGCGCCAGCGGCAGCCGGTGGTGGGCGTAGATGCCGGGCACGCGCAGCACGCAGCCGCCCGCCGCGCGCACGCGCCGCTCGGCGTCGAGGCGGCGAAAGGCGCGGTCATTCTTCGGTGCGGGCGCACTCGTTTCATCGACGAGGGCTCCGCCGCGGTCGCCGTAGACGCCGGTGGTGCTGACATACACCAGCCGCTGCGGACGCGCGCGCAGCGCCGCCAGCAGCGCCCGCGTGCGCGGGTCGCGGCGGCCGCCGGCCTCCGGCGGCGGCGCCAGGTGGATCACGCGCGAGGCGAACGCGGAGAGTCGCGCAAGCGACCGGGGCCGATCGAGATCGCCGACGATCGGAACGACCCCGGAGGCGCGCAGCACCGGCACCCGATCGGGCGACGAGGTCAGCGCCACGATGCGAAAGCGCGCGGCGAGCCGTGCGACAATCCGGCCGCCGATGTCACCGCAGCCGATGATCAGGAGCCGCGGCCGACCGAGGCGACGACGCCCGCGTGGCTTGTGAGTCGAGAGCGCGGGCGTTGCCGTTTTCATGCGCGCATTTTATGAGCCACAGGATCACTGTCCGCCCCTCGGGCCGCGAGTTCACGGTCGAGGGCGATGAAACCATCCTCGCCGCGGCGCTGCGCAGCGGCGTCGGCTTGCCCTACGGCTGCAAGAACGGCGCCTGCGGCACCTGCAAGGCGCAGGCGCTCGAGGGCGAATGGGTGCAGGGGCCGCATTCGTCGTCGGCCCTGAGCCCAGAGGAGCAGGCGGGCCGCAAGCTGCTGGTGTGCAGCAGCCGGCCGACCACCGACATGGTGATCGAGGCGCGCGAGCTGTCCGGCTTCGGCGACATTCCGATCCGCAAGATGCCGTGCCGGATCGCCTCGATCGAACGGCCGGCGCCCGACGTGGCGATCGTGTCGCTGCAGCTGCCGGCCAGCGAGCGGCTGCAGTTCCGCGCCGGGCAGTACCTGGAGTTCATCCTCAAGGACGGCTCGCGGCGCAGCTATTCGATGGCCACCGCGCCGCACGCCGACGAGAAAATCACGCTGCACATCCGCCACATGCCGGGCGGCGTGTTCACCGACGCCCTGTTCGGCGCCAGGCAACCGGCGATCAAGGAGCGCGACATCCTGCGCTTCGAGGGGCCGCTCGGCACCTTCTTCCTGCGCGAGGACAGCGTGCGGCCGATCGTGCTGCTGGCGAGCGGCACCGGCTTCGCGCCGATCAAGGCGATCGCCGAGCACATCTTCCACAAGCGGCTGAACCGCGATGAGCCCGGGCGTCCGGCGCGGCCGGTGCGCCTGTACTGGGGCTGCCGCTCGCGCCGCGACCTGTACCTGCCCGACCTGCCGGAACAGTGGGCGCGCGACGAACCGAACTTCAGCTACGTGCCGGTGCTGTCGGACGCGCCTCCAGAAGATCACTGGACTGGCCGCACCGGCTTCGTCCATCGCGCGGTGATGGAAGACCTGCCCGATCTGTCCGCCTGGCAGGTCTACGCCTGCGGCGCGCCGGTGATGGTCGACGCGGCACGCAGGGACTTCACCGAGCGCTGCGGCCTGCCCGAAGACCAGTTCTTCGCCGACGCCTTCACCTCCCAGGCGGATCTCGCCGGCTGAAGCCGGCGAGATCCGCTTTGCGCTGATCGCGACGCAGTGGGGGCTGCTCCGCCGCCCCCTCTGGACTCCCCCATGGCTTGGCGGAAGGTGGGATCCCCGCTACATTGCGGGCCATGTTGATGAACCTCGTTCGACGCGCGCGACGGTCTGCGGAACCCCGCAGGAGTCATCGCGCGCCCTGAACGAGTTCTCCCCCCGGCGGATCGCCGGGTCCCACAGAAGGCCGCGGACTCCGCGGCTTTTTTATTGGTGCGCCAGGAGAAGGGAATGAAGATCGACCGGTACGAAACCGATGCCCTGATGGACGTGGCGGCGCGCCCGCCCGTGGTGTTCGTCGAGGGCCGGGGCTCCTGGCTGGTCGACCACGCCGGGCGTCGTTATCTCGACTTCGTGCAGGGCTGGGCGGTCAACGCGCTCGGCCACTGCCCGCCCGAGATCGGCGCCGCGCTCGCGGCGCAGTCGCAGCGGCTGATCTCGCCGAGCCCGGCGTTCTTCAACGACGCGGCGCTGGCGCTGGCAGGCCGACTGGCGGCGCTGTCGGGACTCGAGCGCGTGTTCCTGGCATCGAGCGGCGCCGAGGCGAACGAAGGCGCGATCAAGCTGGCGCGCAAGTGGGGGGCGCTGCACCGGGGCGGCGCCTACGAGATCATCACCTTCGCCGACGGTTTTCATGGCCGCACGCTGGCGACGATGGCGGCGAGCGGCAAGGCCGGCTGGGACCAGCTGTTCGAACCGAAGGCACCGGGCTTTCCGAAGGCGCGGCTGCCCGACCTCGATTCGGTGCGGGCGCTGATCGGGCCGAAGACGGTCGCGGTGATGCTTGAGCCGATCCAGGGCGAAGCCGGAGTGGTTCCGGCCGGGGTGGAATTCCTGCGCGCGCTGCGCGGCCTGTGCGACCAGCACGGCCTGCTGCTGATCCTCGACGAAGTGCAGACGGGGGTCGGCCGCACCGGAACCCTGTTCGCGTTCCAACAGGCGGGGGTGGCGCCGGACATCATGACCCTCGGCAAGGGCCTCGGCGGCGGCGTGCCGCTGGCGGCGCTGCTGGCGAAGGAGGAGGCCGCCTGCTTCGCCCACGGCGACCAGGGCGGCACCTACTGCGGCAATCCGCTGATGGCGGCGGTCGGGCTGGCGATGCTCGACGCCGTGGCGAGGCCGGAATTCCTCGCCGGGGTGGTCGCCCGCGGCGGTCACCTGAGCAGCCACCTTCGACGGCTGGCCGCGAAGCACGGGCTCGCCGGCGAGCGCGGCGACGGGCTGCTGCGCGCGCTCGACCTCGGCCGGCCGATCGGGCCGGCGATCGTCGAGGCGGCGCGCGAACTGCGGCCCGACGGGCTGCTGCTGAACGCGCCGCGGCCGCACCTGCTGCGCTTCATGCCGGCGCTGAATGTCCCCTTCGAGGACATCGACCGCATGGCGGAGCAGCTCGACGGCCTGCTCGGCGCGCTGCGCTGACGGCGGCACAATCGCGAACGCGGAACTCACCACCGGGGCCATTCCATGAGCAGACCAACCATCTACATCGACGGAGAACACGGCACCACCGGACTGGAGATCCGCGAGCGGCTGGCGGCGCGGAGCGACCTCGAACTGGCGAGCCTGCCGCGCGAACGGGCCAAGGATGCGGCGGCCAAGCGCGCGATCGTCAACGACGCCGATCTCGTCATCCTGTGCCTGCCCGACGAGGCGGCGCGCGAAACCGTGGCGCTGATCGGCAACGCGCGCACGCGGGTCGTCGACGCCAGCACCGCGCACCGCACCGCCGAAGGCTGGGTCTACGGCTTTCCGGAGCTGACCTCCGGCCAGCGGGCGCAGGTTGCCGGCTCGCGTCGCGTGTCCAACCCCGGCTGCTATCCGACCGGCTTCCTGGCGCTCGTGCGCCCGCTGCGCGAACGCGGCCTGCTGCCCGCCGATGCGGCGCTGACCGTGCACGCCATCTCCGGTTACTCCGGCGGCGGCCGCAGGATGATCGAGAGCTTCGAGCAGCCGGCGCCCGGAGCGCGGCCGCAGATCTACGGCACCTACGGCCTGACGCTGAAGCACAAGCATGTCGACGAGATGCGCGTCCATGCCCTGCTGGAGCACGTACCGCTGTTCGCGCCGGCGGTCGGCTACTTCCGCCGCGGCATGCTGGTGCACGTACCGCTGCAGCTGGCGGCGCTGCCGCGGCATGCGAGCGGGCCCGATCTGCAGGCGGCGCTCGCCGAGCACTACGCCGGCGAACGGTTCGTCACCGTGCGGCCGTTGAACGACCATGCGGCGCTTCGCGACGGCAATTTCCTGGAGCCGGAGGCCGTCAACGGCAGCAACCAGCTGGAGCTGTTCGTGTTCGCCAACGACGCCGCCAGGCAGGCGCTGCTGGTGGCGCGGCTCGACAACCTCGGCAAGGGCGCCAGCGGCGCCGCGGTGCAGAACCTCAACCTGATGCTCGGCCTGCCCGAGGAGGCGGGGCTTCGGTGAGGGCCGGCCGCCGGACCGGCATCAGGCCTCGGCGCCCGTGGATTTCAGCATGAGCGGCGCGCGGCCGCGACGGCAACGGCCGCTGGGCCGCGCCCTGGATGCGGGCAGGGCGCGATGAGCCTGTATCGGCCGCCGCACTTCGCCGTCGCCGACCGGACGGCGATGGTCGAACTGATGCGCGCCCATCCGCTGGCGACCCTGGTGTCCGCCGCCGGCGGCGAGCCGCACTTCACCCACCTGCCGCTGGAACTGGAGGACAACGCCGACGGGCTGCGCCTGCTCGGCCACGTCGCGCGCGCCAATCCGCACTGGCAGCAGTGGCAGCAGGGGGCGAGCGTCACCGCGATCTTCCACGGTCCGGACGCCTACGTCTCGCCGCGCTGGTACGCGGCGCGCGAGGCCGTGCCGACGTGGAACTACGCCGTCGTCCACGCCCAGGGGCGGATCGCGATCACCCACGACGCCGGCGACAAGGAGCGCATCCTCAAGGCGCTGATCGACCGCCACGACGCCGGCTACCGCCGCCAGTGGGACGAGCTCGGCGACGAGTATCGCGACCGGATGAAGCGCGGCATCGTCGGCCTGACGATCGCGGTCGGGCAGCTGGACGGCAAGTTCAAGCTGAGCCAGAACCGGCCGTCCGAGGACCGCCGCCGCGTCCACGCCGGGATGCTCGAGGCAGGGGCGCCGGCCGCCGAGCTGGCGGCCTGGATGCGGCGGCTGGGCATTGCCGACTGACCGTCCGGGGCCCGATTCCTGTCTACCCAGCGGGGTATCGGCACGGCGATCTGCGCCGCGCTTGACGCAACTCATGTCGTCGGCGCGACGCCCTGCGGCGGGGCAGGGCGCGGCGGATACGATGCTCGGCGAGCGGCCGCGCGGCAGCGCCGGCCGGGGGAGCCCGACATGACGACCAACGTCCTCGTTCTCGGCGACGGCACCGGCGGCTTGGTGGCGGCCAACGTGCTGGCCAAGACGGCGCGCGGCCGCGGCCTGCCGCTTCGGATCACGCTGATCGGCGACTCGCCGAAGCACACCTACCAGCCCGGCATGCTGTTCCTGCCGTTCCGGATGCCCGGCTATCGGACCATCGCCGACATCCAGCGCGACAACACCGACTTCATCGGCCCTGGCATCGACTACCGGGTCGAGCGCGTGACGGCGATCGACACCGCCAGGCGCGAGGTGACGACGAACCAGGGCCGCCACTCCTACGACTGGCTGATCCTCGCGCTCGGCTGCCGCACCGTGGTCGACGCGATTGACGGCCTGCCCGAGCGCTGGGGCAAGCGCGCCCACGGCTTCTACACGCCGGAATCAGCGCTGGCGCTGGCCGGCGCGCTGGAGCGGTTCGAGGGCGGCGACCTGGTCGTCGACATCGCCGAGATGCCGATCAAGTGTCCGGTGGCGCCGCTGGAGTTCGCCTTCCTCGTCGACGACTACCTCACGAAGCGCGGCCTGCGCGGCAGGACCGAGCTGACGCTGGTGACGCCGCTCACCGGCGCTTTCACCAAGCCGATCTGCAACGAGATGCTGACCGGCACGCTCGAACGCCGCAACATCAAGGTGGTGCCGAATGCGTCGCTGGCGGTGGTGTCGGACAAGGCGATCGCCTGTCCGGACGGCAAGACCGTGCCCTACGACCTGCTGGTGACGATTCCGCCGCACGAGGGCGCCGAGGTGATCGACGACGCCGGCCTCGGCGACGGACTCGGTTTCGGCCTGACCGACAAGCAGACGCTGAAGGCGAAGAAGGCCGAGCGCGTGTTCCTGCTCGGCGACAACACCAATGTTCCGACCTCGAAGGCCGGCTCGGTGGCGCACTTCCAGGCCGAGATCGTCGTGCACAACCTGCTGCGCGAGATCGACGGCAAGGAAGCGCAGCCGCTCGCCGACGGCCACGCCAACTGCTTCATCGAGACCGGCCGCGGCAAGGCGATCCTGATCGACTTCAACTACGACATCCAGCCGGTGCCCGGCAGGTTCCCGCTGCCGGTCGTCGGGCCGATGTCGCTGCTGAAGGAGACGCGGCTGAACCACCTCGGCAAGCTGGCCTTCAAGCCGATCTACTGGAACATGCTGCTGCCCGGCCGGCCGATTCCGCTGGTCGGTTCGCGGATGAGCACGCTCGGCAAGCGGATGGAGGTGCTGCAGCGCCACTGAGCGCGGCATCTCGGGCCGACCAGGAGCGGCACCGAGGTTGTGAATAAATCTACTGCGCGTCCCGATCTCGCGCCTGCGCTGCTCTCCGTACTCCTCTGTACGGGTCCGCTGCTCGGCGCGACCTCGGGCCGCTCGCGACGATTTCTTCACAACCTCTCAGCCGGCGGCCGCCTCCAGCCCGTTGTCGAAGTGGGCGCGCATCAGCCGGCCGGCGGCCTTGTCGTTGCGCGCCTCGATCGCCGCCATCACCTCGCGGTGTTCGGCCAGCGAATCGGCGATCCGCCCCTGCTTGAACAGCGAGTGGTGGCGATTCAGCTTCATCACCTTGCGCAGGTCGGTGACCACCTGGGTGCGCCAGCGGTTGCCGGCGATGTCGAGCAGCTTCAGGTGGAACGCCTCGTTGGTGGCGAAGAAGGCGTCGCGGCTGCGCGCCTGCTTCTCCAGCCGCTCGTGCAGCTGCCGCAGCTCGGCGATCTGCGCCGCGCTCGCCTTGCGCGCGACCTCGGCCGCCGCGTCGGCCTCCAGCAGGCCGAGCAGGTGGTAGACCTGGGCCACGTCGTCGGCCGACATCTCGGTGACGTAGGCGCCGCGCCGCACCTTCATCGTCACCAGGCCCTCGACGGCGAGCACCTTCAGCGCCTCGCGCAGGGGCGTGCGGCTGATGCCGAACTCGGCGGCGAGCTTCTGTTCGTCGATCCAGCTGCCTGGTTCGAGCTGGCGCGCGAAAATCTGCTGCCGCAGCCGTTCCGCCACGTCCTGGTACAGGGCGCGCGGCGACAGCGGACGCGGCGGCGTCAGGGTCTCGGCGGGCATCGTCGGAACCGGACCGGCTCCAGAAAATTTTGCATTCATAATTATGCATCATGTATGATCGAAGGCAAGCGGCATGCGGCCGGTCGGCGGTGACAATCACGCCGCCGGCACCCCGGCCAGGAGACGAGCGATGAGCACACCTTCCGAATTCGCGCCCGCGACGCTGGAACAGTGGACCCGGGCGGCGGCCAGGTCGGCGCCGGGCGGCGATCCGGCGCGGCTGGCCTGGGTCACGCCCGAGGGCATCACCGTCAAGCCGCTGTACACGGCCGCCGATGCCGCCGGCCTGCCGCACGCCGACACGCTGCCGGGATTCGAGCCGTTCGTGCGCGGGCCGCAGGCGACGATGTACGCGGTGCGGCCGTGGACCATCCGCCAGTACGCCGGCTTCTCCACGGCCGAGGAGAGCAACGCCTTTTATCGGCGGACGCTGGCCGGCGGCGGCCAGGGCGTCTCGGTGGCCTTCGATCTCGCCACCCACCGCGGCTACGACTCCGACCACCCGCGCGTGACCGGCGATGTCGGCAAGGCCGGGGTGGCGATCGACTCGGTCGAGGACATGAAGATCCTGTTCGACGGCATCCCGCTCGACAGGGTCAGTGTCAGCATGACCATGAACGGCGCCGTGCTGCCGGTGCTGGCCGGCTTCGTCGTCGCCGGCGAGGAGCAGGGGGTGGCGCAGGAGCAGCTGTCCGGGACCATCCAGAACGACATCCTCAAGGAGTTCATGGTCCGCAACACCTACATCTACCCGCCCGAGCCGTCGATGCGCATCGTCGCCGACATCATCGAGTACACGGCCAGGCGGATGCCGAAGTTCAACTCGATCTCGATCTCCGGCTACCACATGCAGGAGGCGGGCGCCAACCAGGCGCTCGAACTCGCCTTCACGCTCGCCGACGGCCAGGAGTACGTCAGGACGGCGATCGCGCGCGGGCTCGACGTCGACGAGTTCGCCGGCCGTCTGTCCTTCTTCTGGGGCATCGGCATGAACTTCTATCTCGAGATCGCCAAGATGCGCGCCGCGCGCCTGCTGTGGTGCCGGATCATGAAGGGCTTCGGGGCGAAGAACCCGAAGAGCCTGATGCTGCGCACGCACTGCCAGACCTCCGGCTGGAGCCTGACCGAG
>CAYLZU010000126.1:0-8523 GCA_964388005.1 uncultured Burkholderiaceae bacterium | reverse complement strand
CGGCAGCCAGGCCTGCGGCGAGACCGGCGCCGGCCGCATGCTCGAGCCGCACGAACTGCTCGAGGACCTGATCGCGCACTTCCAGCCCAAGCTGCTGGCCGAACGGCGCGTGCTCGTCACCGCCGGACCGACCTTCGAGCCGATCGACCCGGTGCGCGGCATCACCAACCTGTCCTCCGGCAAGATGGGTTTTGCGCTGGCCCGCGCCGCCCGCGAGGCCGGCGCCAAGGTGACGCTCGTTGCCGGCCCGTCGGCGCTCGCCACCCCGCGCGGCGTGCGCCGCATCGACGTGCTGACGGCGCGCGAGATGTTCGACGCCGTGATGGGCTACGCCAATCGGGCCGAAGTCTTCATCGCCGTGGCGGCGGTGGCCGACTGGCGGGTGGCCAACGCGAGCAGCCAGAAGCTGAAGAAGGACGCGCAGGCCACGGCTCCGGCGCTCCGGTTCGAGGCCAACCCGGACATCCTCGCCACGGTCGCCGCCCTGCCGGGCGCGCCGCTTTGCGTCGGCTTCGCCGCCGAGAGCGAAAACGTCATTGCCAACGCGCAGGCCAAGCTGAAGTCGAAGGGAGCGGCGCTGATCGTCGCCAACGCGGCGCAGCACGCATTCGCCGCCGACGAGGCGGAGGTGCATCTGGTCGATGCCGCCGGCGTTGCCACCCTGCCGCGCGCCGCCAAGCTGGAACAGGCGCGGCGCATCGTCGCTGCCATCGCCGCCCGCCTCGGCTGACGCATGTCGACGCTCGATTCCAGCGAACCGCCGAACGGCGACTTCGTCGCCTTCGTCGAGAAGATCGAGCGCGAGCAGCTGGCGCGGGCGATGCGGCCGCACGCGCTGCCGCAGCTTCAGGTCGGCGGCAAGGTCGCGCAGGACGACAGCCGGCGCGCCCTGTCGGCGGCGGAAGCGCAGCGCGTCGTCGACCTGCTGAAGGCTCAGGGCAAGACGACAGGAGCACCGCTGGGCGCGAGCATCGGCGTGCTGCTCGGCGCCGGCCTGATCGCCTTCGGGCTGCTCGCCGAGGGCGGCGTGTTCCTGGTGCTGCTCGGCGCCTTCCTGCTGTGGCGAAGCCTGCGCAGGCTCCGGGGCGCCGCGCGGCCCGCACTGGCGGCGCCGGCGCAGCAGGTCGAGGCCGTCTTCGGCAACGGCACGCCGGCCGGCGCCGGCCGGCGCAAGACATGAAGCTCGACGTCCGCATCCTCGACCCGCGGCTGCACGAGCACCTGCCGCGCTACGCCACCGAAGGCTCCGCCGGCCTGGACCTGCGCGCCTGCATCGACGCACCGCTCGTGCTGCGCCCGGGCGAAGCGCAGCTCGTCCCCAGCGGCATCGCCATTCACATCGACGACGCCGGCTACGCGGCGCTGGTGCTGCCGCGCTCGGGCCTCGGCCACAGGCACGGCATCGTGCTCGGCAACCTGGTCGGCCTGATCGACTCCGACTACCAGGGACAGATCATGGTGTCGTGCTGGAACCGCGGCACCGAACCCTTCACCGTGCAGCCGCTCGAGCGGATCGCGCAGCTGGTCGTCGTGCCGGTCGTGCAGGCGCGGCTGAACATCGTCGAGGAGTTCGCCGCCAGCGAGCGCGGCGAAGGCGGCTTCGGCAGCACCGGCCGCGGCTGAGGCTCGTCATCGCCGCTTGCGCGAAGGTCGGCCGTTGACCTCGGTCACCGGGCTGTCGTCACCAGCACCTATACTGCGCCGCAACATTCCTGTCCGGCGCCGCCCTCATGAGCGAAAAGAAGGTCCGCAGTTTCGAGAACACCCCGTACGACGAGCTTCAGCCCGGCGCCTGCGCGTCGATCCAGCGGCGGGTCAGCGCGCCGGAGGTGGAGGCGCTGGCGCTGGTCGGCGGCGACGTCGATTCGTTCCATCTCGACGCCGACGGTGACGGCGTGCCCGACGAAGTCGTCGCCAAGGCTGTCGGCGGCGAGGCGATCGTCTCCGGCATGCTGACCCGGCGCCTGCCCGGCCCCGGCACCGTGGTGCTGGAACAGGACCTGAAGTTCGACGGCACGATCTGCCCCGGCGACGAACTGACCGCGACTGTCACCGTGCGCGAAAAGCTCGCCGGCAACCGCGTGCTGTTCGACTGCGAGGTGCGGCGCGGCGACCAGGCGCTGGTCTCGGGCCGCGTGCTCGTGCGCGCGCCGACCGAGCGCATCCGCTATTCAGACATCGCCACGCCGGAGATGATCCTGCGCCGGACCGACGCCTTCGCGGCGCTGATGCGCAAGTGCCAGGGGCTGACGCCGGTGCGCTGCGCGATCGTGCATCCCTGCGACCGCGATTCGCTGCTCGGCGCGCTGGAGGCGGCCAGACACGGACTGATCGCGCCGGTGCTGGTCGGGCCGGAGGCGAAGATCCGCGGCGTCGCGCAGGCCGAAGGCATCGACATCGCCGGCATCGAGCTCGTCGATGCCGAGCACAGCCACGCGGCGGCGATCCAAGCGGTGGCGCTGGCGCGCGGCGGCCAGGTCGAGGCGCTGATGAAGGGCAGCCTGCACACCGACGAGCTGATGGCGGCGGTGGTGCCGTCGGCCACCGGCCTGCGCACCGCGCGGCGCATCAGCCACGCCTTCATCCTCGACGTGCCGTCGTACCCCCGCCCGCTGATGGTCACCGACGCGGCGATCAACATCGAGCCGAAGCTGCGCGACAAGGTCGACATCGTGCAGAACGCGATCGACCTCGCGCACGTGCTCGGCGTGCCGCAGCCGAAGGTGGCCATCCTCGCCGCGGTGGAAACGGTCAATCCCGACATGCCGTCGACGATCGACGCGGCGTCGCTGTGCAAGATGGCCGACCGCGGCCAGATCACCGGCGGTCTGCTCGACGGGCCGCTCGCCTTCGACAACGCCATCAGCCCCGAGGCGGCGAAGACCAAGAAGATCGTCTCGCCGGTGGCCGGGCAGGCCGACATCCTGCTCGTGCCCGACCTCGAGTCCGGCAACATGGTCGCCAAGCAGCTGACCTATCTCGCCGGTGCCGACAGCGCCGGCATCGTCCTCGGCACCCGCGTGCCGATCGTTCTGACCAGCCGGGCGGACAACATCCGCTCGCGCCTGGCCTCGGCGGCGGTGATGGCGCTGGTGGCGCACGCGCGCCGCGCCGCCGCGCCGAAGCCGCCCTGATTCGGAGCTCACCATGCCCGCAGCAATCGCCGTGCTGAACGCCGGCTCCTCCAGCGTCAAGTTCTCCGTCTTCGTCGAGCGGGCCGACGCGCTCGACCTTCAGGTGCGCGGCCAGATCGAGGGCCTGTTCACCCGGCCGCACTTCGTCGCCAAGGGCGCCGACGGCCGCGTTCAGTCCGAGCAGCACTGGGACGAGGGCACGAGCCTGGGCCACGATGGCGCACTCGACCACCTGATCGGGTTCCTGCGCGAGCGCGGCGGCGGGCTCAGGCTTACCGGCGTCGGCCACCGCGTCGTGCACGGCGGCCTGGAATACGCGAAGCCGGTGCGCGTCGACGCGCACATCCTCGACGCCCTGCAGAAGTACGTGCCGCTGGCGCCGCTGCACCAGCCGCACAACCTGGCGCCGATCCGGCGCCTGCTCGAGCGGGCGCCTGACCTGCCGCAGGTCGCCTGCTTCGACACCGCGTTTCACCGCACCCACGCCGACCTGGTGCAGATGTTCGGGCTGCCGTTTGCGATGTTCGGCGAAGGCGTGCGCCGCTACGGCTTCCACGGCCTGTCCTACGAGTACATCGCCTCGGTGCTGCCGCGGTTCTCGCCGCGCGCCGCGGAGGGGCGCACCATCGTGCTGCACCTCGGCAATGGCGCCAGCATGTGCGCGATGGCAGGCTGCCGCAGCGTCGCGAGCACGATGGGCTTCACCGCCGTCGATGGCCTGATGATGGGCACGCGCACCGGCAACCTCGATCCGGGCGTGGTGCTGTATCTGATGGACCAGCGCGGCATGGATGCGCGCGCCATCGAGAAGCTCATTTACAACCAGTCCGGCCTCCTCGGCATCTCCGGCGTCTCCAGCGACATGCGCACGCTGCTGGCGAGCGGCGAGCCGCGCGCCAGGCTGGCGATCGACCTGTACTGCTACCGCATCCGCCGCGAGATCGGCTCGCTCGCCGCCGCCCTGGGCGGCGTCGACGCCCTGGTGTTCACCGGCGGCATCGGCGAGAACTCGGCGGCGATCCGCGCCCGCGTGCTCGACGATGCGGCCTGGCTCGGGGTCGAGCGCGATGCCGCCGCCAACGAAGCCGGCGGGCCGCTGCTGACCACCGCAGCCTCGGCTGTGGCCGCCTTCGCGGTGCCGACCAACGAAGAGCTGATGATCGCCACCCACGCGCGCAACGTCATCGGCGGGCGCTGAAGCGCGGCGGCAGCTACGGCGCCGTGCCGCTGCCGTGGCCGCGGACCGCGCCGCATCCGCGTTCCCGCGCCCGCCGCTGCGGACGCGGGCCGCATCACCCGGCAGACCATCGGCGCCGACGGTGTGAGTATCATGGTCTGAGCAGTTCCACCACCGAGGACACGTGAGATATGGCCAGACTGTGGCTCAGTAACATCCCCGACGATGTCACCGACGACGAGATCGCCGGCTGGCTCGAGAAGTACGGTTTCCCCCCCTGCGACGAGATCCAGCGCGTTGCCGGCGACGGCAGCCGGCCGGCCGCGGTGATCTCCTTCGCCGATCTCGACGAAGAGACGCTGCGCCGGCTGCAGCCGCGCATTCATGGCGTCTACGTGCGCAACAAGACGCTGCACGCGCAGGTGGCGCCGCCGCCGCGCCCTGAACCGCGCAAGTCGACGACCTGACGTGGGACTGTTCGACCGCCTGTTCGGCCGCGGGCCGGCAGACAGCGCCGATCCGCTGCTCGATCGAGCGCTCGCCCGCACTGTCGAGGTGGTCGAGCCGAAGCTGGCGGTGCTGCCCGACTGGAAGCGCCGTCTGGCGCCGGGCGTCGCCGCGGCGATCGAGTTCGCCCGCGCCGGCGCGCAGACGCTGCAACAGGTGCACGACCTGTCGGCAGCGCAGTGGTCCACCGACCCGCTGCTGCGGGCGGCGTTTGCCAACGCCGGCAGCATCACCCAGGTGCTGGCGCGGATGCGCGAACTGCAGCGCCACTTCCGCTCGCCGGCGGCCGGGGACGACGCCTTCGGCCTGCTCGGCATGACCTTCGCAACGCGCAGGGTCCTCGGTGCGTCGCTGGTCGACGGCGAGGTGCGGCACGACGTCGAGCGCACGCAGGCCGAGTTCGGCGACCACCGCATCGCGACCGTCGCCGCCAGCGCCGATGAGCTGCGGCAGGCGGTCGGCGTTCGGATCTTCAACCAGTTGCTGCTCGTCGCCACACAGCAGCTGGCGAGCGCCGACGCGCGCCGCAAGGAGCTGAACGTCGAGCGCGCGATGCTGCAGGCCCGACTGCGCATGCTGGACAGCCGCGAAAGCGCGCTGCTCGACGAGGCCGACGATGCCGCCGACCCCCTGGCACAGCGCGCCGAGCTGCAGCGGCGGCTCGACGAGATGAACGCGGCGATGGCGCAGTACGGCGGCGGCACGGAGGGCCTCGACCGGCAGCTCGACATCGTGCGCGATTCGCTGATCTCGGCCACGCAGTCGATCCGCATCGCCCCGCACCGGCTCCGGCTGGACGCGATGAACGCCGTGCTCGGCGAAGGCAGCGGCGTGCCGGTCGAATTCGTGCTGGCGCACTCGCCGGCGTTGAGCCGCGCCTTCGCCGCCGTGCGCGTGCGGCGCGGCGACATGCCCTCGGGCGGCCTGTCGATCGCCGCCGTCGAACGCACGCTTTGAAGCGCCGGCGCCCGCCGGGGCCGGAAAGGTGATGCTGGCGGCGTTATCCCGCGCCGTTCTGCGGCTGGCCGGCTGGCGCATCGACTATGTCGAGCCGCCGGGGCCGCGCGGCATCATCATCGTCTACCCGCACACGTCGAACTGGGACTTCGTGATCGGGCTGCTTGCCAAGTGGGCGATCGGTTTGCCGCTGCGCTTCGTCGGCAAGGAGTCGCTGTTCACCGGCTTCACCGGCACCACGCTCGGGCGGCTGATGCGGCTGTGGGGCGGCCGCCCGGTCGACCGCCATCGCGCCAGCGGTGCCGTGGCGCAGCTGGTGGACCTGATGCAAAGCGAACCGTGGTTCTGGCTGGCGCTGTCGCCGGAAGGAACGCGCCGCTTCCAGGACCACCTGCGCTCGGGCTTCTATCACCTGGCGCTCGCCATGCAGGTGCCGGTCGGGCTCGCCTACATCGACTACGGGCGCCGCGCCGTCGGCGTCAGCCGCTACGTGCGGATGAGCGGCGACGTCGAGGCCGACCTGGAGCTGCTGCGCAGCTTCTACGCCGATCGTCGCGGGCTGTATCCGCCGCTGGCGAGCACGATCGGCTTTCGGGCGCCGAACCGGGAGGAAACATGAGAGCGGATGGCGCCGTCACCGTGCCGGCGATCGTCGGCGGCATCGGCGCGCATCCCGATGCCGTCGCAATCGGCACCCTGGCCCCGGAACCGGCCGACCGCGGCATCGCGCGGTGATGCGGCGGCGCATCGCGCCGCCGTCGTCTCCGCGCCCCGAAAGGCGCGGCCTCCGCTCCCGCGTTCAGCCCAGCATGTCGGCCCAGACCGTCTGTGCCCAGCCCCAGGCGTACTGCCCCTCGAAAGCCCAGGTGCCGCGGTCCTGGCTGGAGACGCCGCTTGCGCCGGTGACGACTTCCATCGTCTTCTTCGCCGCCACCCACTGGTGGACGCTGGCCACATGGATGGCGTTCTTGTCATCGATGTAGCTGTAGCAGGTATTGGCCATCATCGGCGGCACCGGTGCGCGGCCGTTCATGATCTCGACGATCGCGGCGGCAGCGGCCTTGGCGTGCTGATTGGCCATGTGCCCCGACTTCGGCATCAACGGCGCCGACAGCGTCGCGTCGCCCAGCACGTGCACGTTCTTCACCTTGACCGATTCCATGCTCAGCCAGTCGACCTCGCACCAGCGGTTGTTGGCGGTGATCAGGCCGGCGTCGCGGGCAATGTTGCCGGCGCGCTGCGGCGGAATCAGGTTGAGCACGTCGCCCTTGACCGAATCGCCGAGGCTGGTGACGAAGCGCCTGCCCTTGACGTCGACCTCGGCCACCGCCATGTTGGCCTGGTAGTCGACGATGCCGGCATAGTCCTCCTTCCACACCCGCGTGAACAACGGCCCCTTGGAGGTGACCTGCGGATTGGCGTCGAGCACGACCAGCTTCGACTTCGGCTTCCGGGTCTTCAGGTAGTGGGCGATCTGGCAGGTGCGCTCGTAGGGCCCGGGCGGGCAGCGATACGGCGCCAGCGGGATGCTCATCACCACCACGCCGCCGTCGGGCATCGCCTCCAGCTGCCGGCGCAGGAGCAGCGTCTGCGGGCCTGCCTTCCACGCATGCGGAATCGTCTCTGTCGCCGCGGCGTCCATGCCCTTGACCTGCTCGAACATGAACTCGATGCCGGGCGAGACGACCGCACGGTCGAACGCCAGCGTGCCGCCGGAGGCCAGCCGCACCTGCTTCTTGTCGGCGTCGATCGCGGTGACGGTGTCGTGCACGACGTTGACGCCATGCCCGCGCAGGCCGTCGTATCCGGTGGTCAGCTGCTCGATCGTGCGGCTGCCGCCGATGACCAGGTTCGAGATCGGGCAGGAGACGAAGGTCCGGTTCGGTTCCACCAGCGTCACATCGATGGCGCCAGCGGACCACATCCGCGTGTACTTGGCGGCGGTCGCGCCGCCCCAGCCGCCGCCGACCACGACGACCTTGCCCTTCGATCCGGGCGTGGTGGCGCAGGCGCCGAGCGTGCCGGCGGCGATGCCGGCGGCGGAGAACTTCAGCAGGTCGCGGCGCGAAAAGTTGCGTGTGCTCATGACTCGTCTCCCCTTCAACGCGCCTTCTGTTCGGCGAAGAACGCCGCGACGGCGTCGATCTGCTGATCGGTGTAGCCCTTGGCGATCTGGTGCATCACCGTGGCCGGCCTCTTGCCGTCGCGAAACGCCTTCATGTTCTCGACGATCCGCTCCTTGCTCAGGCCGGCCAGGCTGGGCATCGCCCCCTTGGCGACGCCGGTGGTGCCGTGGCAGTTGGCGCAATTGGCGGCGACATACCGCCCCGCATCGGCGCTCGATTGGGCCAGAACCGGCGATACGCCGGCCGCCGACAAAGCCAGGCCGACCGCGGCCGAGGCGATGCACTCGCGAGTACGCATGACAGTCTCCTTGTTGGTGTCGGCCGACCAAAAGCGAATCGGCCCGGGTTCGCTGCCCGGGCCGACTTTTACCCTTTCCCTAAGTGCTGTCAATAAGCCCGACTTTCTGCCCTTATAACTCCAGCGGGCTACTCCGAGAGCACCGTCTCGTCCTGCGGCGCCGGCGGCGCGTCGCCGCTCGGCTCCTTGGGGAAGTCGAGCGTGATCTGCCCGGCTTCGTCGACGTCCACATGCACCCTGCCGCCGCCCACCAGCCGGCCGAACAGCAGCTCGTCGGCGAGCGCCTTGCGGATCGTGTCCTGGATCAGCCGCGCCATCGGCCGC
>CAYLZU010000125.1:0-8543 GCA_964388005.1 uncultured Burkholderiaceae bacterium | reverse complement strand
CATGAAGCGGCGCGTGCTGGTGGCGCAGGCGCTGGTGCACCGGCCGCCGGTGATCGTGCTCGACGAGCCGACCGCGGGGGTGGACGTCGAACTGCGGCAGGGGCTGTGGGCGTTCGTCCGGCGGCTGAACCGCGAGGGGCACACGATCGTGCTCACCACGCATTACCTCGAGGAGGCGCAGCAGCTGTGCACGCGCATCGGCATGCTGCGCGGCGGCCGCCTGATCGCGCTCGACAGCACGCAGGCGCTGCTGGCGCGGCTCGCCGACGTGCAGGTCACGCTGCGCTTGCGCGGCGAGCTGCCGGCGGCGCTGCGCCCGAAGGCGGTCGCGCACGGCGACGGCCGCTGGCGGTTGCGCGTCGACACCGCGGCCGAGGTCGAGGGCGTGCTCGCCGCCTGCCGAGAGGCGGGCAGCAGCGTCGAGGAGGTCGAGGTCGGCCACGCCGACCTCGAGGACGTGTTCGTGCAGATGATGGGCGCGGATCGCGAGAAGGTGGTCCAGTGAGCGGTGTGGCCTCGTCCGGCGCGCCGGGTGGTGGCGGCGAAGCGCCTGTGGCGCGGAGCGCCGCGGCGGCCGGGGTGGACTGCGAGCCGCCGCTTCGTCCTGGCGCGCCTGGAGGGCAAGACACTGGGTCCCCGCCTGCGCGGGGACGACTGAAGCCGCTGCCGCAGGCGGCGGCTTCAGTCGGTTTCCGCACGCTGCTGGCGAAGGAAGTGCTGCGCTTCTGGAAGGTCAGCTTCCAGACCGTGGCCGCGCCCGTGCTCACCGGCGTGCTGTACCTGCTGGTCTTCGGCCACGTGCTGGAAGACCGGGTCGAGGTCTTTCCGGGGGTCGGCTACACCGCCTTCCTGATCCCCGGCCTGGTGATGATGTCGCTGCTGCAGAACGCCTTCGCCAACTCGTCGTCGTCGCTGATCCAGAGCAAGATCACCGGCAACCTGGTGTTCGTGCTGCTGCCGCCGATCTCCAACCGCGAGTTCTTCGCCGCCTATGTCGCGGCCGCGATCGTGCGCGGGCTGGTGGTCGGCGCCGGCGTCTTCGCGGTCACGGTGTGGTTCGCGCCGCCGCCGCTCAAGGCGCCGGCCTGGATCGCCGTCTTCGCGCTGTCGGGAGCGGCACTGCTCGGCGTGCTCGGGCTGATCGCCGGCATCGTGTCGGAGAAGTTCGACCAGCTCGCCGCGTTCCAGAACTTCGTCATCATGCCGGCGACCTTTCTCTCCGGCGTCTTCTACTCGGTGCACGGGCTGCCGCCGTTCTGGCAGGCGGTGTCGCACCTGAACCCGTTCTTCTACATGATCGACGGCTTCCGCTACGGCTTCTTCGCCGTCGCCGACACCAGTCCGTGGCTGAGCCTCGCCATCGTGCTGGCGGCGCTGGCGGCGGCCTCGGCGGTGGCGCTGGCGATGCTGGCGCGCGGCTACAAGATCCGCTCCTGAGGCAGACCGAACATGGAACCGACCCCCGACGACGTGCGGCGCTGGATCGCCGAAGGTCTGGCCTGCGAGCAGCTCCAGGTCGACGGCGACGGCCGCCACTTCGACGCGCTCGTCGTCGCCGCCGCCTTCGAGGGCAGGTCGCGCGTGCAGCGGCACCAGCTCGTCTACGCGGCGCTGGGAAGCCGCATGCGCGAGCAGGTGCACGCGCTGTCGATCAAGGCGCTGACCCCGGCCGAATGGCAGGCCCTGCAGCAGTGACCGCGGCGCTTCACCGTTTCTTCGGCGGCGCTTCACACGCCGCTGGCATCAAGGCTTCCGCGTGCCCGCCGCCGGCGGGCGCTTCCCGGAGCCTGCGATGCCCGTTGCCCTGCGCGCTTTCGATACCCGCCCGGTCCGCCTGTCGCGGCCGGCCGCCAACGACGAACTGCCGATGGACAAGCTGAGGATCCACGGCGGCGGCCGCCTGCACGGCGAGGTCCGCGTCTCCGGCGCCAAGAACGCGGCGCTGCCGATCCTGGCGGCGTCGCTGCTGACCGCCGACGAGCTGGTGCTGGAGAACGTGCCGCAACTGGCGGACATCACGACCATGGGCAGGCTGCTCGCCGGCATGGGGGTGACGCTGGCGCGCGACGGCGACCGCGTGGCGGCGCGGGCGGCCGAAGTCGGCGCCGCCGAGGCGCCGTACGAACTGGTGAAGACGATGCGCGCCTCGATCCTCGTGCTCGGGCCGCTGCTGGCGCGCTTCGGCCAGGCGAGGGTCAGCCTGCCCGGCGGCTGCGCCATCGGCGCCCGCCCCGTGGACCAGCACATCCGGGGCCTGCGCGCGCTCGGCGCGAAGATCGAGATCGAGCACGGCTACATCGTTGCCGAGGCGCGGCGCCTTGCGGGCGCGCGCATCGTCACCGACATGGTCACCGTCACCGGCACCGAGAACCTGATGATGGCCGCCTGCCTGGCGCGCGGTGAGACGGTGATCGAGAACGCGGCCCGCGAGCCGGAGGTGGTGGACCTGGCGCGCTGCCTGAACGCGATGGGCGCGCGCATCGGCGGGGCCGGCACCGACCGCATCGTGATCGAGGGCGTGGAGCGGCTGCACGGCGCCGCGCATCGGGTGCTGCCCGACCGCATCGAGACCGGCACCTTCCTCGTCGCCGCGGCCGCCTGCGGCGGCGACGTGCGGCTGACCGGCGCGGCGCCGGAGACGCTCGATGCCGTGCTCGACAAGCTGCGCGAGGCCGGCAGCCGGGTGGAGACCGGCACCGACTGGATCCGCGTCGTCGCCTCCGGCCGGCCGCAGGCGGTGAACCTGCGCACCGCGCCTTTCCCGGGCTTCCCGACCGACATGCAGGCGCAGTTCATGGCGCTGGACTGCGTGGCCGACGGCGTCGGCCGCATCACGGAGACCATCTTCGAGAACCGCTTCATGCACGTGCTGGAGCTGCAGCGGCTGGGGGCGAGAATTGACATCGACGGCCACACGGCGATCGTCTGCGGCGTGCCACGGCTTTCCGGTGCGCGGGTGATGGCCACCGACCTTCGCGCCTCGGCGAGCCTGGTGGTGGCGGCGCTGGTGGCCGACGGCGAGACGGTCATCGACCGCATTTACCATCTCGACCGCGGCTACGACCGCATGGAAACCCGCCTCGCGGCGCTGGGCGCGAGGATCGAACGGATCAAGTGATGACGAAGGCGATGGTCGCCGCTGCCGCTGACGCAGCCTGCGGGCTGCTGCGGTCGATGCTGCCCTGCGCGGCTGCTGGCCGGCGCGTGGCGGCCAGCCGATGATCCCGCCGGCGCTGGCGGCGACCGCAAGGCGACGCGACCGATGATCACCCTGGCGCTGTCCAAGGGCCGCATCTTCGACGAGACGGTGCCGCTGCTGGCGCGCGCTGGCATCGCGCCGCTGGAGGACCCGGAGACCTCGCGCAAGCTGATCATCGGCACCAGCGAGCCGGGCCTGCGCATCGTCGTCGTCCGCAGCACCGACGTGCCGACCTACGTGCAATACGGCGCGGCCGACCTCGGCGTCGCCGGCAAGGACGTGCTGATCGAGCACGGCGGCGGCGGGCTCTATCAGCCGCTCGACCTCGGCATCGCCCGCTGCCGGCTGTGCGTGGCGGTGCCGGCAGGCTTCGACTACGCGGCGGCGGTGCGGCGCGGCGCGCGGCTGCGGGTGGCCACCAAGTACCTCGCCGCCAGCCGCGAGCACTTCGCCGCCAAGGGCGTGCACGTGGATCTGATCAAGCTGTACGGCTCGATGGAGCTGGCACCGCTGGCGGGGCTGGCCGACGCGATCGTCGATCTGGTCTCCAGCGGCGGCACGCTGCGCGCCAACGACCTGGTCGAGGTCGAGGAGATCGCGCGGATCAGCTCGCGGCTGATCGTCAACCAGGCGGCGCTGAAGACCAAGCGCGAGGAACTGATGCCATTGATCGGGCGCATCGAAAAGGCGGTGGCGCCATGAGGATGCGGGTGCTGTCGACCCGGGCGCCGGACTTCGACGCCGAGTTCGCGCGCCTGGTCGCCGTGGACACTGCGGCCGACCGCCGCATCGACGCCGCCGCGGCGGCGATCGTCGACGACGTGCGCGCGCGCGGCGACGCGGCGCTGCTTCAGTACACCAACCGCTTCGACCGCACGAACGCCCCTTCGGTGGCGGCGCTGGAGATCCCCGCCACCGCGCTGCACGCGGCGCTGGAGTCGCTGCCGGTCGAGGACCGCGCGGCGCTGGAGGCCGCCGCCCGCCGCATCCAGAGCTTCCACGACAAACAGCGCGGCGAGAGCTGGTCGGTGGTCGAGGACGACGGCACCGAGCTCGGCCAGCGCGTCACGCCGCTGGACTCGGTCGGCGTGTACGTGCCGGGCGGGCTGGCGGCGTATCCGTCGTCGGTGCTGATGAACGTGGTCCCGGCCAAGGTCGCCGGCGTCGAGCGGATCGTCATGGTCTCGCCCACGCCCGCGGGCAGCCGCAACCCGCTGGTGCTCGCCGCCGCGGCGCTGGCCGGCGTGACGCGGGCGTTTGCCGTCGGCGGCGCGCAGGCGGTGGCGGCGCTCGCCTACGGCACCGAGACGGTGCCGGCGGTGGACAAGATCGTCGGCCCCGGCAACGCCTATGTGGCGGCGGCGAAGCGGCACGTGTTCGGCGTGGTCGGCATCGACATGATCGCCGGCCCGAGCGAGATCCTGGTCATCTGCGACGGCAGGACGGACCCGGACTGGATCGCGATGGATCTGTTCTCGCAGGCCGAGCACGACGAACTGGCGCAGGCGATCCTGCTGACGCCGGAGGCCGCCTTCATCGAGCAGGTGCAGCAGTCGATCGCGAGGCTGCTGCCGGCGATGCCGCGGCGGGAGATCATCGAAAAGAGCCTCGCCAACCGCGGCGCGCTGATCCTCACCGCGAGCCTGGATGAAGCCTGCGCGGTCGCCGACCGCATCGCGCCCGAGCACCTGGAGATCTCCACCGACGAGCCGCAGCGCTGGGCGGCGAAGATCCGCCACGCTGGCGCGATCTTCCTCGGCCGGCACGCCAGCGAGTCGCTCGGCGACTACTGCGCCGGGCCCAACCACGTGCTGCCCACCGCCCGCACCGCGCGCTTCTCCTCGCCGCTGGGCGTGTACGACTTCCAGAAGCGCACCAGCCTGATCCACGTCTCGCCCGCGGGGGCGCGCACGCTCGGCGAGGTGGCGGCGCGGCTGGCCGACGGCGAAGGGCTGGCCGCGCACGCCGCCAGCGCCCGCTACCGGATCGGCCGATGACAGCCCGCATGCCGGCCGGCGGCCGGCGCCACCGCGCCGCGCCGCGCTCGCCTGTCCTGCCGCTGTGAACGACCGCCGCCCCGACCTGTCGGTGATACGCGACGAGATCCGCGTCATCGCCGCCTACGCGGTGCCGGATTCGACCGGGCTCGTCAAGCTCGACGCGATGGAAAACCCGTTCACGCTGCCGCCGGAGGTGGCGCGCGAACTGGGCGATCGGCTGGGCCGGGTGGCGTTGAACCGCTATCCGCCGGCCGACCCGCGCGCGTTCAAGGACAAGCTCGCCCGCGCCATCGGCCTGCCGGAAGGCATGGCGCTGCTGCTCGGCAACGGCTCGGATGAGCTGATCCACCTCACGATCCAGGTTTGCGCCCGTTCGGGCGCCGCCGTGCTGTCGCCGTGGCCGAGCTTCGAGATGTACGACCTCGCGAGCCGTTTCGACGGCTGCCGCTTCGTCGCCGTGCCGCTGGCGCCCGACTTCTCGCTCGACCGCGAGCGGCTGCTGGCGGCGATCGACGAGCATCGGCCGGCGGTGACCTTCATCAGCTGGCCGAACAACCCGACCGGCAACCTGTTCGACCGCGCTGCGGTCGAGGCGGTGCTCGACGCGGCGCCGGGGCTGGTGGTGCTCGACGAGGCCTACCTGCCGTTTGCGCAGGACACCTGGCTGCCGCAGCTGCCCCGCTGGCCGAACCTGCTGGTGCTGCGCACCTTCTCCAAGCTGGGGCTGGCCGGCATCCGCCTCGGCTATCTGTGCGGCGATCCGGCCTGGATCGGCGAGATCAACAAGCTGCGGCCGCCGTACAACGTCAACGTGCTGACCCTGGCCACGGCGGAGTTCCTGCTCGACCGCCTGCCGCTGCTCGACGGACAGGCGGCCGTGCTGCGCGCCGAGCGGGCGCGGCTGCTGGCGCGGCTGCGGGCGATTCCCGGCGTGACCGCGTTCGACTCGGCGGCCAATTTCATCCTGTTTCGCGTCGGCGGCGGCTCGGACGGCGCCGACCGGGTGTTTGCGCAACTGAAGTCGCGCGGCATACTGATCAGGAACCGCACCCACGTGCATCCCCTGCTGAAAGGCTGCCTGCGGGTGACGGTGGGGCTGCCCTCCGAAAACGACGCCTTCGTCGCCGCCCTGTCCGCCAGCCTGTAAAGACGAGATGAGCCCACGCGCCGCCGAGGTCGTCCGCCACACCGCCGAGACGCGGATCCGCGTCGTCGTCGATCTCGACGGCAGCGGCAAGGCGCAGCTTTCGACCGGCATCGGCTTCTTCGACCACATGCTCGACCAGATCGCCCGCCACGGCGCGCTGGATCTGACTGTCGAAGCGAAGGGCGACCTGCACATCGACGGCCACCACACGGTCGAGGACGTCGGCATCACTCTCGGCCAGGCGGTGGCGCGGGCAGTGGGCGAGAAGAAGGGCATCCGCCGCTACGGCCATGCCTACGTGCCGCTGGACGAGGCGCTTTCGAGGGTGGTGATCGATTTCTCCGGCCGCCCTGGGCTGACTTGGCAGGTACCGTTCACGCGGGCGACGATCGGCGAGTTCGACGTCGACCTCGCGCACGAGTTCTTCCAGGGCTTCGTCAACCACGCGCTGGTGACCCTGCACGCCGACAACCTGCGCGGCGACAACGCCCATCACCAGTGCGAGACGGTGTTCAAGGCCTTCGCCCGGGCGCTGCGCATGGCCGTCGAGCTCGACCCCCGGGCCGCCGGCGCAGTGCCGTCGACCAAGGGAACGCTGTAAGAGTCCGGGATGGTTCTTCGTGGCCTTTGTCATTGGGCGAGCGCGCGGCCGCTCCGGAGCGAGCCCACCCATTGTCTTTTCTCGCTGCGTGTGCACGTGCGCCGCGCAGCGGCGCGTACAGACGCAGCGACGCCGCAGTGATCGCGATTGTCGACTACGGAATGGGCAACCTGCGCTCGGTCGCCAAGGCGCTCGAGCACGTCGCGCCATCAGCCACCGTGCGCATCAGTTCCGACCCGATCGAGATCCGCGCCGCCGAGCGCATCGTCTTTCCCGGCCAGGGGGCGATGCCGGACTGCATGCGTTACCTGCGCGAATCCGGGCTGGAGGAGGCGGTGCGCGTGGCGGCGGCGACCAAGCCTTTGCTGGCGGTGTGCATCGGCGAGCAGATGCTGTTCGAGCGCTCGGAGGAGGGCGACACGGCGGGGCTGGGGCTCTTCGCCGGCAACGTGGTGCGCTTCCGCGACCAGGCGATGCACGCCCCCGACGGCAGCCGGCTGAAGGTGCCGCATATGGGCTGGAACCGCGTGCGGCAGACGGCAAAGCACCGGCTGTGGGACGGCATCGCCGACGACAGCTGGTTCTACTTCGTGCACAGCTACTACGTCGCCCCGCGCGACGAGTCGCTCGTCGCCGGCAGCAGCGACTACGGCCACGCCTTTACCTGCGTGGTGGCGCGGGATAACATTTTCGCGACGCAGTTCCATCCCGAGAAAAGCGCCGCCGCCGGTTTGAAGCTGTACGAGAACTTCACGCGCTGGAATCCCTGACCGCGAGCGCTTCTCCGGCTGCCTTCCCGCTCCCCAAGCGCCCTTCCCGTCCCAGGCCATCGGCGCCAAGCCGGACCTTCCATGCTGCTCATTCCCGCCATCGACCTGAAGGACGGCAAGTGCGTCCGCCTGCGCCAGGGCGACATGGCGAGCGCGACAGTGTTTTCCGACGATCCGGTGGCCATGGCGCGACACTGGGTCGCGCAGGGCGCGCGCCGCCTGCACATCGTCGACCTGAACGGCGCCCGCTCGGGCCGCCCGGTCAACGAGGCGGTGATCAAGCGGGTGATCGCCGCGGTCGGCGACGACATCCCGGTGCAGCTGGGCGGCGGCATCCGCGACCTGGACACCATCGAGCGCTACATCGACGACGGCGTCTCCTACGTGGTCATCGGCACGGCGGCGGTCAAGAGCCCGGGCTTTCTCCAGGACGCCTGCAGCGCCTTCGGCGGCCACGTGATCGTCTCGCTCGACGCCAGGGACGGCAAGGTCGCCACCGATGGCTGGAGCAAGCTCACCGGCCACGACGTCATCGACCTGGCGCAGAAGTTCGAGGACTACGGCGTCGACGCCATCCTGTACACGGACATCGGCCGCGACGGCATGATGACCGGCGTCAACATCGAGGCCACGGTCGAACTGGCGCGCGCGGTCAGGATCCCGGTGATCGCCAGCGGCGGCGTGTCCAGCATCGCCGACGTCGAGCGGCTGTGCGCGGTCGAGGCCGAGGGCATCGAGGCGGTGATCCTCGGCCGCTCGCTGTACGAGGGCGCGATCGACTTCAGGTCGGCGCAGGGCCGCGCCGACGAACTCGCCGAGAGCTGAG
>CAYLZU010000124.1:0-8633 GCA_964388005.1 uncultured Burkholderiaceae bacterium | reverse complement strand
GCTGGCGGCCTTCGCGCTGTCGTTCGCGATCAAGGTGCCGATGGTGCCGCTGCATACCTGGCTGCCCGACGCCCACGTCGAGGCGCCGACCACCGGCAGCGTCATCCTCGCCGGCGTGCTGCTGAAGATGGGCACCTACGGTTTCATCAAGCTCGGCTTCCCGCTGTTTCCGGAAGCCTCGCAGCTGGCGATGCCGATCGTGATGGCGCTGGCGGTCATCAGCATCGTCTACGGCGCCTGCCTGGCGCTGGTGCAGACCGACATCAAGAAGATCATCGCCTACTCGTCGATCAGCCACCTCGGCTACGTGATGCTGGGGCTGGCGAGCCTGGATCTGATCGGCATCCAGGGGGCGATCATCCAGATGGTGAGCCACGGCCTGACCGCGGCCGGCCTGTTCCTGATGGTCGGCATGATCTACGAGCGCTGCCACACGCGCGATCTGGCCGCCTACGGCGGCCTGGCCAGGGCGCTGCCGGTGTACTCGGTGTTCTTCATGATCCTGACCCTGGCCGCGATCGGGCTGCCGACCACCAGCGGCTTCACCGGCGAGTTCCTGGTGCTGCTCGGCGCCTTCACCGCCGCCTGGCCGCAGCATCTGGCCGGGGATTCGACCGCGCTGGTGTGGGCGGTGATTGCCGTCTCCGGCGTCGTGCTCGGCGCGATGTACATGCTGTGGCTGGCGCAGCGCCTGCTTTACGGCACGACCAAGGTGCCGCACGGGCCGGTGGCGGATCTGAACCGCCGCGAGAAGCTGATCCTCGCGGCGCTGCTGGTGCCGGTGTTCTGGATCGGCCTGGCGCCGGGTGAACCGATGCGCAAGACCGAACAGGCGGCGCTGCACTTCCAGCGCCTGGTGGCCGGCGAGCGCACGGCGACCGCCGCCGCGGCGCTGCGGCCGGCGCCGCGCCGCGTGGAGGCCGGGCGATGAACTGGACCACCCTGCTGGTCGCGATGTCGCCGGAGCACCTGCTGCTCGCCGGCATCGTGCTGCTGCTCGCTATCGAAGTTGCCAGCGAAAGGTCGCGCGGCCACCTGTCGATCGCGCTCGCCGCCGTGGTCCTGGCCACGCTCGCCGCATCGGTGCTGGCGATCGCCGGCTACGCGGCGGCGCCGTTCCCTGGCCAGCTCTCGGTCGACTCCTCGGCCTTCGCCGCCAAGGCGATCGTGCTGGTGCTGGCGATCCCGGCGCTGCTGCTGGCGCGCGACGAGTTCCCCGACGGGCCGTTCTACGCCCTGCTGCTGTCGTCGCTGTACGGCGCCTGCCTGATCCTGTCCGCCGACAGCTTCCTGACCCTGTTCCTCGGGCTGGAACTGATGTCGATCCCCGTCTACACGATGGTGCTGCTCGCCTTCAAGCGCATCCAGTGCGCCGAGGCGGCGCTGAAGTACCTGATCCTCGGCGGCACCGCCACGGCGATGCTGCTGATGGGCGTGTCGCTGCTGTTCGGCTTCACCGGCTCGCTCGAACTCGATGCCTTCGGCCTGCTGCTCGACACCGGCAGCCCGATGGCGCAGGCGGCCGTGGTGCTGATCCTGCTGGCCTTCTTCCTGAAGGCGGCGATCGTGCCGTTCCACACCTGGGCGCCCGACGCCTACGAGGCGGCCACCGTGCCGGTGACCGGATTCATGTCGACGGTGATCAAGGCCGGCGTGCTGCTCGCCGCGGTGCGGCTGTTCGGCTTCAATTCGCTAGCCGGGCGGCTGCTCGAACTGCTGGCGGTCCTGTCGCTGGTGTCGATCGTCTGGGGCAACCTGGCGGCGATCCGGCAGACGAGCTTCCGCCGCATGATCGCCTACTCGTCGATCGCCCACGCCGGCTATCTCTTCTACGCCTTCCTCGGCGACGGCGAAGGCCGCTTCCAGGCGGTGGCCTTCTACGCCCTGGTCTACGGGCTGATGAACATGCTCGCGTTCGCCTCCCTGCCGGCCGCCGGCGACGACGCCGAGCGCGACCGGCTGGAGAACCTCAAGGGCCTGTACCAGCGGGCGCCGTTCGCGGCGGTGATGATCGCGATGGCGATGTTCTCGCTCGCCGGCATCCCGCCGCTGCCCGGCTTCGTCGCCAAGTTCCTCATCTTCCGCAACGTGATCGAGGCCGGCTACACGCTGTACGCGGTGCTCGGCCTCATCGGCAGCTACCTCGGCATCTACTTCTACCTGCGCGTGCTGCTGTACATGTTCATGAGCCCGACGCCGGAGGGGCTGCAGCCGCAGCCGACGGCGCGGCTGGCGCTCGGCGCCACCGCCGTGTGCCTGGTGCCGGCGATCGTGCTGATGGTCTATCCCGGCGGGCTGCTGGGCAGGCTGTAGTCCCCGGCCGGCGAGCCGCCGGCAGCCTCGCCGTCGGTGACCGGCAGGACCGATCGTTCCGACTCGTGCGCGGCCTGCCGCGCCGGTGCTTACTGGACTACCTTTGCGCTGCGCGCTCAGGGATTCGCCCTTGGGGCGGCCCGGCGGGTCTCATGCCCCCGCCCGCGCCGCCACCGGCGAGTAGGTGTCCATCAGCTGCAGCCGTGTCGCGTCGAGCCGTTCGGAAACGATCAGCAGCAGCCTGCGCATGAGGACGAAGCCGAGTTCCGGGTCCGCGTGGCAGGCGTCGAGCAGGCGGCCGCCGTCGAAAGCCAGCGTCTCGACCGGCTGCAGCGCGCGTGCCTGGAAGCTCATCGGGCGGCCCATGATCAGCGCCGAGAAGCCGAACTCGTCGCCGTCGCTGAGCGTCTGGATCGGCAGCACGCGCCGTTCGACCGGCATTTCGAGCGCGACCCGGCCTTTCAGGATCAGGTAGAAGTCGGTGCTCTCGTCGCCGACGCGGAAGATGATCTGCTCCGGCGCGAAGCTGGCGGCGCGCGCCTGCGCGGCGAGGCGGGCGATCTGCTGCGGTCCGAAGTCCTTCGAGAACGGATGCCGGGCCAGCAGCGGCTGGAAGTCCTGTGCGTTCATCGTCTGTCCTCCTTGGCTCGGATGCCGCCGGCGCTCTGATCCGAGCCGCGAGGCGCGGCGCCGGTCCGACCCGAGACTCAAAGTCTGCGCCGCGACCGCCGCAGGTGCCGATCCCGCGCGCCGAGTTGGTTGATCGCTGTCAAGGCCGGTTCGGGCGGCACCTCTAGCGTTACGTCACCGCGAATCGGGTCGTGCGCCGCACAACGCGGCGCGCCGAACGCAGCCAGGCAGTCCGAGCCGCCAGGGCGACAAAGGCGGCCACGATGCCGAGCCATCGAGGAGAGACACCATGCCGCACCGAACGAAGAAGCGCTTCCTGCCGCCGCCGCTTCCGGAGTGGTTCCCGCGCGGGACCACCCTGCTGCGCGACCCGACGCTGAACAAGGGCACCGCGTTCTCCGAAGAAGAACGCGACGCGCTCGGCCTGCGCGGCCTGCTGCCGCCGCGGGTGGCCACGCTCGACGACCAGGTCGCCCGCGTGCTGGAGAACATCCGCCGGCTCGACTCGAACCTGTCGAAGTACATCCTGCTGGAGTCGCTGCAGGACCGCAACGAGACGCTGTTCTACCGGGTGGTGACCGAGAACCCGGACGAGATGATGCCGCTCATCTACACGCCCACGGTCGGGCTCGCCTGCCAGCAGTTCGGCCATATCTACCGGCGCCCGCGCGGCATGTACATCACCGCCGCCGACCGCGGCCGCGTCGCGCAGGTGCTGCGCAACTGGCCGTACCGCGAGGCGTCGATCATCGTCGTCACCGACGGCGAACGCATCCTCGGCCTCGGCGACCTCGGCGCCAACGGCATGGGCATCCCGATCGGCAAGCTGGCGCTGTACACGGCCGGCGCCGGCGTGCATCCGCGCCATTGCCTGCCGATCCTGCTCGACGTCGGCACCAACAACACGGCGCTGCACACCGACCGCCTGTACCTCGGCCTGCGCCAGCCGCGCCTGACCGGCGCCGCCTACGACGAGTTTCTCGAGGAGTTCATCGAGGCGACCCAGCAGGTGTTTCCGGGCATCGTGGTGCAGTTCGAGGACTTCGCCAACCATCACGCCTTCACGCTGCTGCAGAAGTACCGCGACCGCATCTGCTGCTTCAACGACGACATCCAGGGCACGGCCTCGGTGACCGTGGCCGGCATCTTCTCGGCCCTGCGCGTCACCGGCAAGCCGATGTCCGAGCAGACCTTCCTGTGCCTCGGCGCCGGCGAGGCCGCCACCGGCATCTCGGATCTGCTGGTCGAGGCGATGGTCGATGCCGGAATGGCGGCAGAGGAGGCGCGGCGGCGCTGCTGGCTGGTCGACTCGAAGGGGCTGGTGGTCTCCTCGCGCGGCGATCTCGCCGAGCACAAGAAGCCGTACGCGCACGAGCACGCGCCGGCGGCGACCTTCATCGACGCCATCCGCGCCTTGAAGCCGACCGCGATCATCGGCGTCTCGGCCACCCCGAACACCTTCACGCAGGAGGTGGTCGAGACGATGGCGAAGCTCAACGAGCGGCCGATCGTCTTCGCGCTGTCGAATCCGACCTCACGCGCCGAGTGCACGGCCGAGCAGGCCTACGCCTGGTCGGGCGGGCGGGCCCTCTTCGCCTCCGGCAGCCCGTTCGATCCGGTCACCGTCGGCGGCCGGCGCTACGTGCCGCGGCAGGGCAACAACTCGTACATCTTCCCCGGCGTCGGCCTCGGCGCGATCGCCGGCAGCCTCGAGCACGTCACCGACCGGATGTTCATGGCGGCGGCGCGGACGCTGGCGGCGCAGGTGAGCGACGCCGATCTCGAGCAGGGCAGCCTGTATCCGCCGCTGGCGCGGGTGCGCGAGGTGTCGGCGTTCATCGCCGCGGCGGTGATCGAGGAGGCACTGTCAGCGGGCCTGGCGGGCATCGAGGCCCCGCCCGACATGCTGGCCTACGTGCATTCGCAGATGTACTCACCCGACTACGCGCCGTACGCGTAACGGCAGGGGTGACATGCTGGCGCTGCGACGCGGCGATGGCCGGCGTGCGACAACGCGCCCGGGTCCCGCGGGCACACTGTTGTTGACGGCGCTCAAGCCGCGCGGCGGCGGTTGCGAATACGGTTGCGCGGTTCCGCTGACCGTTACACGCCGGCCGCCGCGCAGGGCCGTGCACCGGAACAGCTAGAGGCGAGAAGCGCACCGATCGACCATGGCCGTGCACAGCAATCGCAAGGGACTCGACCTGCCGCTGGCCGGCGCGCCGGCGTTGCAGGTCGCCGAGGCGCGGCCGAGTTCCAGGGTCGCCCTGCTGGCGGCCGACGTGCCCGGCCTGAAGCCGGCAATGGCGGTCCAGGTCGGCGACGCGGTCCTGCGCGGGCAGAAACTGTTCGAGGACAAGCGCATCCCCGGCGTGGCATTCGCGGCGCCGGAGGCGGGAACGGTCGCGGCAATTCATCGCGGCGAAAGACGGGCGCTGATCTCGGTGGTGATCGACGTCGCCGCCGATGACGGGCCGGACAGGCAGGTCGCGTTCGCCGCCGCGGGCGGCCGCGGCGCGGCGGCACTCGACGTCGGCGCCGTGCGGGCGCTGATGCAGGAGTCGGGCCTGTGGACGGCGCTGCGCCAGCGGCCCTTCGGCCACGTGCCGGCCGCCGACGGCACGGCGGAGGCGGTGTTCGTCACCGCGATCGACTCGCGGCCGCACGCGCCGCCACCGTCGCTCGTGATCGGGCCGCGGGCCGACGACTTCCGCGAGGGGCTGACCGCGCTGTCGAAGATCGGCGCCGGGCCGGTGTATCTGTGCACCGCCGCCGGAGATGGGATCGAGGCGCCCGCCGGGGTGCAGCTCGAACAGTTTGCCGGCCCGCATCCGTCGGGCCTGGTCGGCTGGCACATCCACTGCCTGCACCCGGTGAGCATGGAGCGGCATGTCTGGCACATCGGCTACCAGGACGTGATCGCCCTCGGGCATCTGCTGCGCACGGGCCGACTCGACCCGACGCGGGTGATTGCGCTCGCCGGACCGTCGGTGCGGCAGCCGCGCCTGCTGCGCACGCGCCTCGGCGCCTCGATCGACGAACTGGTCGCCGGCGAACTGCACGAGGGCGAGCACCGCGTCATCTCCGGCTCGGTGCTCGACGGCCGTGCCGCGAGCGGCGATGCGCACGGCTACCTCGGCCGCTTTCACCTGCAGGTGGCGGTGCTGCCGGAAGGGCGCCGGCGCGAGCTGTTCGGCTGGATCGCGCCGGGCGCGGACAAGTTCTCGGTCACCGGCAGCGTGATCGGCGCCTTCACCAGGACGGCGCGGGCGCTGACGACGACGGTGAACGGCGGCGAAAGGGCGATGGTACCGATCGGCACCTATGAACGCGTGCTGCCGTACGATGTCGAGCCGGTGTTCCTGCTGCGGGCGCTGATCACCCGGGACGACGAGGCGGCGCAGCGGCTGGGCGCGCTCGAGCTCGACGAGGAGGACATCGCGCTGGCCACCTGCGTGTGCCCGAGCAAGTACGAGTACGGGCCGCTGCTGCGCGAGGCGCTGACGCGCATCGAGAAGGAGCACTGATGCGCACGCTGCGCGCGTTCCTCGACCGCCAGGCGCACCACTTCGAGAAGGGCGGACGGCTGGAGAAGCTGTATCCGCTGTGGGAGGCGGCCGACACCTTCTTCTACACGCCGCCGGCGGTGGCGCGCGGCTCCAGCCACGTGCGCGACGCCATCGACCTGAAGCGGATGATGATGCTGGTGGTCATCGCCGCCATGCCGTGCGCGCTGATGGCGATGTTCAATACAGGACTGCAGGCCAACCTGGCGATCGACCCGGCCAAGGTCGCCTCGCTCGAGGGCTGGCGCTACGACGTCATGCGGCTGCTCGGGGTCGGCTTCTCGGCGTCGAGCCCGATCGACAACTTCGTGCACGGCGCGATGTACTTCCTGCCGCTGTACATCGTGACGATGGTCGTCGGCCTGACCTGGGAGGTGCTGTTCGCCGTCGTGCGCAAGATCGAGGTCAACGAGGGCTTCTTCGTCACCGGCTTCCTGTTCCCGCTGATCCTGCCGCCGACAACGCCGCTGTGGCAGGCGGCGCTCGGCATCAGCTTCGGCGTCGTGATCGCCAAGGAACTGTTCGGCGGCACCGGCATGAACTTCGTCAACCCGGCGCTGGCGGCGCGGGCGTTCCTGTTCTTCGCCTACCCGGCGGAGATCTCGGGCGACAAGGTCTGGACCGCGGTTCCGGATGGCGCCGCCGTCGACGGCTTCTCCGGCGCCACGCTGCTCGGGCGGATGCGGGTGATGACCGGGCCGTTCGCCGAGCAGGGCTTCTCGTGGTGGAATGCCTTCGTCGGCCTGGAGCCCGGCAGCATGGGTGAGACCTCTGCCCTGGCCTGCCTGATCGGCGCGGCGATCATCCTGGTGACCAAGGTCGGCTCGTGGCGGACGATGACCGGGGTGGTGGTCGGCACCATCGCCATGGCCAGCCTGCTGAACGCCGTCGGCTCGCCGACCAACCCCTGGTTCGCGGTGCCGTTCTGGTGGCACATGGTGCTCGGAGGCTGGGCCTTCGGCACCGTGTTCATGGCCACCGACCCGGTGACATCGCCGTTCTCGGAGCGAGGCAAGTGGATCTACGGCATCCTGATCGGGGCGCTCATCGTCCTGATTCGGGTCGTCAACCCCGCCTATCCGGAATCGGTGATGCTGGTGATCCTGTTCATGAACGTGATGGCGCCGGTGATCGACTACGGCTTCGTGCAGGCCAACATCCGGCGGAGGCTGGCGCGCCGTGGCTGAGGGCCGTACGCTCGACATCAACTCGACCCGCTACACGGTCGTGTTCGCCGCCATCGTCTGCGTCGTCTGCGCGGCGCTGGTGTCGGTCACCGCCGTCAGCCTGCAGCCGCGGCAGAAGGCGAGCGCGCGGCTGTACATGGAGAAGAACGTGCTGGTCGCCGCCGGCCTGGTGCAGCCGGGCCAGTCGGTCGGCCGCAACGAGATCGAGGCGATCTTCAAGCGCGACATCAGGGCGCGGCTCGTTGACCTCGAAAGCGGCGAGCTGGTGCCGGAGGACAAGTTCGACGCCCGCGGCTATGACCAGCGCGCCGCGCGCAACGACCCGGCGAGGAGCAGCGTCGCGCCGGCCAACAGCGCCGGCATCCGAAGGCTGCCGGAGTACGGGGTCGCCTACTTCGTGATGAAGGACGGCCGGGTCGACCAGCTGGTGATCCCGATCGAGGGACTCGGCATGTGGGGCACGGTCTACGGCTTCATGGCGCTGGCGCCCGATGCCGGCACGATCCGCGGCCTGACCTACTACGAGCACAAGGAGACCCCGGGCCTCGGCGGGGAGATCAGCAATCCGTCCTGGCTGGCGCTGTGGAAGGGCCGCAAGCTCTACGACGAGATGGACAAGCCGGCGATCGCGGTGATCAAGGGCGCCGCCGGTGCGCCGGATCAGGACCCGCTGCATGTCGACGGCATCTCCGGGGCGACGATCACCAGCAACGCCATCACCCAGCTGACGCGCTTCTGGCTGAGCAACGACGGCTACGGCAGATTCCTGAAAAAGGTCCGCGACGGAGCGATCCAGGTCACCGACAGCCGGCCGCAGGCGTCGCCGTTGGCCGGCCGCACGCAAACGCCGGCTGCGAACGGCACGGAGGAGGCAACATGAGGGCCGCACGGCCGTTCCGAAGGCGCTCGGCCTTGCAGGCCGCGCGCGCGCAAGCAT
>CAYLZU010000123.1:0-8771 GCA_964388005.1 uncultured Burkholderiaceae bacterium | reverse complement strand
GTTGATCTCCTGCGGCATCCAGTGGTTGGCGCAGGTGGCGAGGTACTTGTCCCAGGCCCACTTGTATTTGAACGGCACCAGCTGGTTGACGTCGGTGCGGCCGTTGATGATCCGCTTGTCGGCGGCGTTGACGCGGCGGTTGTCGATACCGGGCTGTGCCGGCGCAGCGGGGCCGGCCGGCGGCGGTTGCGGCATCGGCGGCCGCGCGCGCACCGAGTTCAGAGCGGGGATAGCGGGCGAGTCATCCCAGGACAGCATCGGCGGTTCCTTGTTCGTGTCGTTGGCGTCGGCGCGGCTACTGGCAGGCTTCGCAGTCGGCAAAGCCGGGGTCGCCCGGCTTGAGCAGGCAGACCTTGCCGTCGGCATCGATCGCCGCCGCACCGAGCCCGCCGCCGGTGGGGACGGCGTTCAGCTGCCCGGCGCGGGTGGCGGTCGACTTCTCGGCATGGGTGGCGCCGATCGTGCGCAGGTAATAGGTGGTCTTCAGCCCGCGCAGCCAGGCGAGCTTGTAGGTCTCGTCGAGCTTCTTGCCCGAGGCCCCTGCCATGTAGATATTCAGCGACTGCGCCTGGTCGATCCACTTCTGCCGCCGTGCCGCCGCCTCGATCAGCCACTTTGGCTCGATTTCGAAGGCGGTCGCGTAGAGCCGGCGGATGTCTTCCGGCACGCGGTCGATGCGCGCCAGCGAGCCGTCGAAGTGCTTGATGTCGGCCACCATCAGCTCGTCCCAAAGGCCAAGCGCCTTCAGGTCCCGCACCAGGTGCTCGTTGACGACCGTGAACTCGCCTGAGAGGTTGCTCTTGACGAACAGGTTCTGGAAGGTCGGCTCGATGCTGGCGTCGACGCCGATGATGTTGGAGATGGTCGCCGTCGGCGCGATCGCCACGCAGTTGGAGTTGCGCATGCCGTGGCGGCGGATCCGCTCGCGCAGGGCGTCCCAGTCCAGGCTCGTCGAGGTGTCGACCTCCACATAGCCGCCGCGGGCCTCGGCCAGCAGGGCCAGCGTGTCCTGCGGCAGGATGCCGCGGTCCCACAGGCTGCCGGCGAACGAGGAATAGCGGCCCCGCTCAGCCGCCAGTTCGGTGGAGGCCCAGTAGGCGTGGTAGCAGACCGCCTCCATCGAGCGGTCGGCGAACTCGACCGCGGCCTCCGACGCGTACGGCACGCGCATCAGGTGCAGGCAGTCCTGGAAACCCATGATGCCCAGGCCCACGGGGCGGTGGCGCAGGTTCGAATTGCGCGCCTTGCCGACAGCGTAGTAGTTGATGTCGATGACGTTGTCGAGCATCCGCATCGCGGTGCCGATGGTGCGCGCCAGCTTGGCGTGGTCTAGCCGCCAGCTGCCGTCGGCTTCGGCAACCATGTGCGCCGGCAGGTTGACCGAGCCGAGGTTGCACACGGCGATTTCGGCCGGACCGGTGTTCAGCGTGATCTCGGTGCACAGGTTGGAGCTGTGGATCCGGCCTGCGTGCTGCTGCGGGCTCCTGAGGTTGCAGGCGTCCTTGAAGGTGATCCAGGGGTGCCCGGTCTCGAACAGCATCGACAGCATCTTCCGCCAAAGCTGCACGGCAGGCATCTTCCTGAAGAGCTTCAGCTCGCCGCGGGCGGCCTTCTCCTCGTAGCCGACGTAGGCCTCCTCGAAGGCCCGACCCGTCTTGTCGTGCAGGTCCGGGCAGTCCGACGGCGAAAACAGCGTCCAGTCGGCCCCCTCCATCACCCGCTTCATGAACAGGTCCGGAATCCAGTTGGCGGTGTTCATGTCGTGCGTGCGGCGGCGGTCGTCGCCGGTGTTCTTGCGCAGCTCCAGGAACTCCTCGATGTCGAGGTGCCAGGTTTCCAGGTAGCAGCACACCGCGCCCTTGCGCTTGCCGCCCTGGTTGACCGCCACCGCGGTGTCGTTGACCACCTTCAGGAACGGCACCACGCCCTGGCTCTTGCCGTTGGTGCCCTTGATATGGCTGCCGAGCGCCCGCACCGGCGTCCAGTCGTTGCCGAGGCCCCCGGCGTACTTGGCGAGCAGCGCGTTCTCCTTGATCGCCTCGTAGATGCCGTCGAGGTCGTCGGAAACCGTTGTCAGATAGCAGGACGACAGCTGCGAGTGCCTGGTGCCGCTGTTGAACAGCGTTGGCGTTGAGCTCATGAAGTCGAAGCTCGACAGCACCTCGTAGAACTCGATCGCACGAGCCTCGCGGTCGATCTCGTTGATCGCCAGGCCCATCGCCACCCGCATGAAGAACGCCTGCGGCAGCTCGAAGCGGCGGCCGTCGTGGTGCAGGAAGTAGCGGTCGTACAGCGTCTGCAGGCCGAGGTAGTTGAACTGCAGGTCGCGCTCGGCGCGCAGTGCCCTGCCAAGGCGGGCAAGATCGAACTGCGCCAGCCGCTCGTCGAGCAGCTCGGCTTCGATGCCGTATCCGATGAAGCCGGGGAAGTACTCGGCGTAGCGGCCGGCCATCGCCTCCTGAGCAACCTCCTCGCCGAGCACCTCGCGCCGCACCGTGTGCAGCAGCAGGCGGGCGGTGACGTAGGAATAGGCCGGGTCCTTCTCGATCAGCGCCCGCGCGGCGAGGATGGCTGACTTGACGACCTCTTCGAATGGAACGCCGTCGTACAGGTTCTTGACGGTTTCGGCGACGATGGCCTCGCCCGACACATATTCCGCGAGCCCGACGCAGGCGGAGTCGATCAGCGCCCGGATGCGAGCGAGGTCGATCGGCACGCGCCGGCCGTCGAAGATCATCGTCAACTGCGGCTCGTCGGCGGTCTGTTCCTTCTTCAGCCGCGCCCGCTCCTGCGCCCGCTTCTCGCGGTACAGCACGTAGGCACGGGCGACGTCGTGGGCGCCGTCGCGCATCAGCGACAGTTCGACCTGATCCTGCACGTCCTCGATGTGAAAGGTGCCGCCGGCGGGTTGCCGGCGCAGCAGCGCGCCAACGACGCCGGCAGTGAGCTTCTCGACCTGCTCGCGCACCGCAGCCGAGGCGGCGGCCTGGCTTCCGCGCACGGCGAGGAAGGCCTTGGTCATCGCCACCGCGATCTTGGCCGGCTCGAAGCCCACCACCGAGCCGTTGCGACGGATCAACCTGTAGTCGGAAAACGAGGTCGCGACGACGCGATTGACGCTGTCGTCGGCAATCGTGCCACGCTGACTGGCATGAATCGCTTCCGCCATCCCGAGGGTGCCTCGCTGCTGTTCCTGCATTCCGTCTCCGCCCTTCGGCGCCGGCCGCCTGCCCTTGCCGGCAACGCCTGTTCGTTCGCTCGATGCGCGGATCGCCGCGCACACAATCTGTTGATTGTCCGTCCCTCGCCGCCGCCACCCAGCCTGGCGCTGCGCCCGTCTGGCCGTCGCCAGACGCAACGTACACAAGATATTGTGTAAAAGCTTGGCTATCGCACAACCGATGGTGGTAGCGGATCATAGGGGATGTCTTTCGCGAACTCAACCGGCGGTTGCGCCGCGGCGCCTTCGACTGCGCCCGGCGCAACGCCGGCCGCCGGTCGAGCCGGGTCAGGGCAGCCAACGCCGCGGCACGCCGGCCTGCCGGGCAAAGCGATGCCAGTCGAACAGCGGCCCCGGGTCGGTCTTGCGGCCGGCGGCAACATGGCTATGGCCGCGGACCGCGCGCAGCGGCAGCACGGCGCGCAGGGCCCGTGTCAGCCGCGCCAGCGACGCGTACTGCCCGGCCTCGAATGCGACGAAGTCGCAGCCTTCGAGCTCGACTCCGATCGAAAAGTCGTTGCATCCCGTGCGCCCCTCGAAAGCCGACGGACCGGCATGCCAGGCACGGTCACCGCAGGCCACGAACTGGGTGATCCGCCCCGACCGTTCGATCAGGAAGTGCGCCGACACGCGCATTCCGGCCAGCAGCTCGAAGAAGGGATGCCCGATCTGCAGCGGCCGGCCGAGGAACAGCTGCTCGATCATTCCGCCACCGAAGCGCCCCGGCGGCAGGCTGATGTTGTGCACGATCAGCAGTTCGATCGGCACGCCGCCAGGGCGGCGATCAAAGTGCGGGCTCGGCAGCCGTCGCACACCACCGAACCAGCCATCCGGCCCGATGATCATGGCGGAGCGGTCACTCCTTCAGCCCGAGCCTCTGGAGCCGATACCGGAACTGGCGGAAAGTGATGCCGAGCAGCTGAGCCGCGGCGGTCCGGTTGCCGCCCGTCTTGCGCAATGCCGCGCGCAGCGCGTTGCCCTCGATCGCATCGAGGTAGGCGGCGAGGTCCGGCGGGATTCCGTCGTCCGGCAGATGCACCGGCGCCACCTCCGCCAGCGCCGTGGTCGACGGTGCGGCAGTCCCGCCGAGCTCCGGCCCGACAGCTGCCGGCGTCTCCGCCGCCGGCAGCATCAGATCGGCGGGTGACAGTTCGCGGCCGATGGCCAGCGCGACGCCACGCTCGAGCACGTTCTCCAGTTCGCGGACGTTGCCGGGAAACGGGTAGTTCCGCAGTTCCTGCAGCGCCTCGAGCGACAGTCGAGCCCTCTCGCCGCCGCCGCGGCTCGCCAGCCGGTCGAGGATCCCCTCGGCCAGCAAGCCGATGTCCTCGGCGCGCTCCCGGAGACTGGGGACATGGATCTCGATCACGTTCAGGCGGTAGTACAGGTCCTGGCGGAACCTTCCCGCCGAGACCAGCCGCGCAAGATCCTGGTGCGTGGCGCTGAGGATGCGTACATCGACCGGATCCTCGCTGGTCGAACCGACCTTGCGGACCCGTCGCTCCTGGATCGCACGCAGGAGCTTCACCTGCATCGACAAGGGCAGTTCCGCCACTTCGTCGAGAAACAGCGTGCCTCCCGCGGCGGCGTGGAAGAAACCATCGCGGTCGCGCTCGGCGCCGGTAAACGCGCCCTTGCGGTAACCGAAGAACTCGGCCTCCATCAGCGTTTCCGGAATCGCGCCGCAGTTGACGGCGACAAACGGCAGCAGCCGGCGCGCCGAGGAATCGTGGATCGCGCGGGCAACGAGTTCCTTGCCGCTGCCCGACTCGCCATAGATCGCCACCGGTGCCATGCTGTGGCCGAGCCGCTCGATCAGCAGTCGCAGCTGCCGCATCGACGGGGCGTTGCCGCGCAGCCGGTCGATTGCCCGCATCTGCGGCTGTGGCTGGGCGCCGGCGGACGGAGGCCGGGCCAGCGCCGAGCGCACGAGCAGCCGCAACTGGTCGAGGTCGACCGGCTTGGCCAGGTAGTCGAAGGCGCCGGCCTTCAGTGCCGCCACCGCGTTCTCGGCGCTGCCATAGGCGGTGATCACGGCAATCGGCGTGTCGCCGCGTGCGGCCACCTGCTGGACCAGTTCGATGCCGGTGCCGTCGGGAAGTCGCATGTCGGTCAGGCACAGCGCGTAGCGGTTGCGCGCCAGAAGCTCGCGGGCCGCCGCCACCGACTCGGCCGCATCGACATCGAGTCCGAGCCGGCCCAGCGTCAGCGACAGCAGTTCGCGAAGGTCGGCTTCGTCATCGACGACGAGAACGGCCGGCAGCCGGCGCTCGTTGCCTGCGCCGCCCGGTGTCGAGGCCAGCGGTTCACTCATTGGGCATCCTCGTATCGAGGAAGTCGGCCTCCTCGGGTTCCGCCTCCGCGGGCGAAAAGCGGATCACGAATCCGTTCGCGGCGCCTCTGCCGGGAAGGATCCGTTCCTCATACGCGAGCCGGCAGCGATTGGCCAGGCAGAACTCGCGCGCGATGTACAGCCCAAGGCCGGTCCCGGCGACATGCGTGGTGTGAAAGGGCTCGAACAGCGAGTTGCGCACCGCATCCGCGACTCCCGGGCCGTCGTCGATGACCCACAGGGCGGCCGGGGCGGTTTCGACCATCACGCGGACCGCGCCTGGCCTGTCGCTGCCGTAACGAAGCGCATTGTCAATCAGGTTGTAAAGGACCTGTCGAAGGTGCGACCGCTCGAAGCGGACCTCGACGTCGCCCGGCACCACGAACTCGACCCGGGCCGCTGCCGAAGGACGGTCGCGGACGAACTCCTCCTGCCACTGCCGCAGAAACGAGGCCAGCTCGATGCTGTCGCCGACCGGCGCCTCGCGCCTCGCGACGCGGAGGATGTCCTCCACCAGCCGGTTCAGGCGCAGCGTATTCTCGCGGACGATCGACGCCAGCCGGTGCAGGCCTGCATCGCTGGTGTCTTCGACCAGCAGCTGGCTGGCGTGGCTGATGGCCGCCAGCGGATTGCGGATCTCGTGCGCGATCGATGCGGTCAGCCGACCCATCGACGCCAGCTTCAGCTGCTGTGCGCGCTCGTCGATCGCCCGCTGATCCTCCAGAAAGATCAGGAATTCGTCGCTCTGCACCGCGGTCGGCTGCACGAAGCGCGCACGCAGTCGCAGCTCGGGGAGCTCGAACGTGTTGGCGCCGGGTGTGCCGCCGGCGGCGTCCCTGTCGCGCCAGCGTCGGAAGGCCGCCACCAGCGGCGCCAGCCGTTCGATCGACGACAGCCGTTCGCCGGTGAGCTGCGCGTCGGGCTTCAGCCCGAACAGCACCCGCGAGGCACGGTTGTTGGCCCTGACCCGGGTGTCGGCATCGACGACGACTACCCCCTGATCGAGCTGGGCGATCACCAGCCGGTTGATGGCGAGCTGGTTGTGCAGGTTGCGGCCGCGCTGCTGCGCCAGCTGTTCCTGGGCCGCCAGCCTCTGCGCGAGCAGACGCAGCAGCGCCGTGACCGCGAACAGCATGGCGCCATAAAGACCCGCTTCGAACAGTGAAGCCTCCGAGCGCGTCGACGACAGCGCGCGGGCCAGCGTGTCGAGCAGGATGGTGATGACGGCGAGCGAACAGACAAAGAACACCGGCGCCGTCGGCAGCAGCAGCGACGCCCCCGCCAGCGGCAGCAGATAGAGCACGACCAGCCCGGAGCGCAGGCCCCCACTGGTGATCATCAGCACCGAGATCAGCGCCAGATCGAAGGCGATGTGCAGCGAGATCTGCGCCACCACGCGGCGGCGCAGGTAGATCGAGGCAGCGGCCAGGGCGGCCGCGCCGATGAAATAGGCACTCGCCGCCGCGATGTACGCCGGCGACCACCAACTGCTGATCGTTTCGCCGAGCGCCGCCGTTGCCAGCAGCAGGCCGATGGCGATGACCAGGCGGGCGAGACCCAGGTACTGCAGCGTGCGCCACTGCGGCGCGGCAGCGTCGTCGTAACGCTCCGCTGGTGCCGGGACAGCGCTCATCGCAGCAACGCGGCAGCCCCGCCGGTGTCGCCAGGCGCGGAAGCCGGGCGGCGGCGACCGGCGCCGCTCCTGCGGCGGCGGCAGGCTCGCCAGGGTCGTGAGTCGGCAGCGAGCCGGCCGGAGCGGCAACCGCCCTCAGCGTTCATCGCGACCCAGGCGCCGATGCGCTTCGCTGCAGAACCAACCGCCGCCGTCCGCCAGCGCGTCGGACTGCGGCAGGTTGAGCCCGCAGTGGTCGCAGCGCACCATCGGCTCGCTTCGCGCCGGCGGCCGCGACGTGCTGGTCCGGTCGCGCCCGCGCTTCGCCGTCCACAGCCGAAACGCGACATAAAGGCCGATGCCGAGCAGCAGGAAGAAGACAATGCGACCCATCACTCAGACCCGACCGAGCACGACCTCGAGGACAAAGCGGCTGCCGACATAGGCGAGCAGCAGCATCAGGAAGCCGGCGAAAATCCAGCGCAGGGCCGTACGCCCGCGCCAGCCGAACACGACCCGGCCCCCGAGCAGCGCGGCGAAGACCAGCCACGAGGCGATCGTGAAGACCGTCTTGTGCTCGAAGCGCAGGGCCCGACCGAACAGCTGCTCCGAGAAGAAGACGCCGGTCGCCAGCGTCGCCGTCAGCAGCACGAAGCCGGCTCCGATCAGCCTGAACAGCAGCCGCTCGAGCGCCAGCAGGGACGGCAGTTCGCTGAAAATGCGGCCCAGTCCCTGTGTCGGTGCCTGCATCGGCGAATGCAGCCTCCGGTCCAGCAGCGCCATCAGCAGCGCATGCAGCGCCGCGATGGTGAGCAGGCTGTAGGCGGACATCGCCACCAGCAGGTGCAGGCGCAACGCCGTGGAGTCGGAAGCGGCGGCGACTGCCGCCCCCTGCCAGCCGAGCGGCAGGAGCACGCACAGCGCCGCCGCCGGCATGATGAACACGTCGAGGCCGCGCACCGGAACGAACATGCCCTCGATCCACAGCACGAGCACGGCGAGCAGCAGGGTGGCGGACAACGCTTGCGCAAAGCCGAAGCGGAATTCGCCGCTGCCGCCGATGGCCAGCCCGAGCAGGGTGGCATGCGCCAGCGCGAGCAGCGGCAGCAGTACGGCGCGCCATGTAACACCGCCTTCGGCCTTGCCGAGCGTACGCCAGCTCATCCACGCCAGCAGCAGATACACGGCGGCCACGACCGCGGCGCCCGCCCCGTAGAATCCGCTGCTCGTCATAGGCCGTTTGTATAGCACGCGCCGAAGTCCCGCAGCGCTCCTGCCGAATGCTCGATTCCCTCACCGAACGTCTCGCGCGCGTCGTCAAGACGATGCGCGGCCAGGCACGCCTGACCGAAGCCAACACGCAGGAGATGCTGCGCGAGGTCCGCGTGGCGCTGCTGGAAGCCGACGTGGCGCTGCCGGTCGTGCGCGACTTCATCGGCCGCGTCCGCGACAAGGCGCTCGGCGAGGAGGTCGCCGGAAGCCTGACGCCGGGACAGGCGCTGGTCGGTGTCGTGCACCGCGAGCTGACGGCGCTGATGGGAGGCGACCTGCCGGCCGGGGAGCGGGAACTGAGCCTCGCCGTGCAGCCGCCGGCCGTGGTCCTGCTC
>CAYLZU010000122.1:6693-8772 GCA_964388005.1 uncultured Burkholderiaceae bacterium | reverse complement strand
CGGTGCGGGCGGCGACCTTGTCTTCCAGTTCCTCGGTGAAGCGGGCGTTGGCCAGCGCCACCGCGGCCTGCGAGGCCAGCATGGCCAGCAGGTCGCGGTCGGTGTCGCCGAAGCGGCCATAGAGTCCTTCGAGATCGGCGTAGAGGAAGCCGAGCAGGTCGTGGCCCGCGATGAGCGGCGCAACGAGGCAGCTGCGCTGCTCGAGTTCGTCGGCGCCCTCCGGGCCGTGGCGCAGCGCCACCGCACGGGTGCGGCGTGCTTCGTCGAGCCACGGCGCAATCGCCGCCAGCAGCGGCTCGGCGGTCTCTCCTCGCGGCAGTTGCGCACCGGCGATGCGTGCGCCGTCGGCGGCCTCCAGCACCAGCAGCACGCGGTCGGCGCCCGACAGTTCCGTCGCCTCCTCGACCAGGAACTCCTGCAGCTCCTCCGCGCTGCGCAGTTCGTTCATCCGCAGGCCGCTGTCGGCCAGGCGCTCGAACGGCTCGCGCAGGTCGGCCTGCCCCTCCAGGTGGGCGAGCATGCGCCGCCGCGGCAGCCGACGGCGGCGGGCATGGTCGATCCACGCCGCGAGCAGCAGCGGGTGGCCTTCGAGCTCGATCTTGTTGAGCACGCTGCGGCGCAGGCCGGCATCGCTCAGCCCGCGGAGGCTTTCGAGCAGCAGCGAATAGGCGCGTTCGAGCGCGGCCGTGGCCTCGGCCGACCGGCCGTTGGCTGCCAGTGACCGGTGGTGCTGCCACCAGACCCAGGCCGGCGAACCGCCGCCGCCGAGCGAGCCCTGCTGCCGCGCGGCGTGCAGCGCCGTGGCACGGGTCGTGCAAGCCAGCGCTTCCGCAGCCTGGCCGAGCATCAAGTGCGCCTCGGCCTGCTGCGACAGGTTGATGACCGCGAAGCCTTCACCTGCTGACGGGTCCTCTTCGATCAGCCGCAGCGCCTCCTGCAGCCGCGGCAGCGCGGCTGCCGCATCTCCCTGAGCAAGCAGCCGCCCACCCTCGCCCCAGGGCACCGCACGGCGTTGGGTGGGGTCCTGCACCTGCGGCAACAGCGAGACGAGTTGCTCGTGCCAGCGTCGGGCCAGGTCCAACTGGCCGGAGAGCATTCCGTTGCCGGCGAGGATCGAAAACAGGTTGGCCATCCCGGCCGGATCGCCGAGGCGGCGGCGGGTCTCCAGGCCGGCGAGCGCCATCCGGTCGGAGCGGCGGTACAGGCCGACCGCCCGGTAGGCCAGCGCCAGGTTGTTGTAGATCGCCGATTGCCCGGAGACGTTGCCCACCGCGATGTAGCCGGCCAGCGCCTGCCGCAGTCCGCGCAGCCGCTGCGCCAGGTCGATGTGCTGCCGATACAGGATGTTCAGCGCCGCCGCCTCGCCATAGCGGTCACCATGGCGGCGGGCGATGGCCAGCGCCTCGCGGCCGGCGCGGTTGCGGGCATTCTGCTGGCCGAGGTCGTCGAGCGCCGCGGCCTGCACCCACAGCGCCCGGCCGCGCTGCACATCGTCGCCCAGCGCCGCGAAAGCGGCCTCGGCGGCGCGCGCGCCTGTCAGCGCTTCGCCGCTGCGCCTCAGGCGAGCCTGCATGTTGGCGAGATTCAGTCGTGCCTCGGCGCGCTGCCGCCGGCTGCGGCTGCGCGCGGCGAGCTGAAGCGCGCGCCGGGCGCTTTCGAGCGCCGCGGGCAACTGGCCCGAGAACAGCTCCACGCGCGACAGCGTGACCAGCGCCTGGCTCGCCAACCCCGGGCTGCCCGCGCGCTCGGCGGCGGCCTGCATCGCCTGCGCGTCCTCGCCGGCGCGGGCGATTTCGCCCGCCGCGAGCAGGCTTTCGGCGCGCGCCTGCAGCAGTTCGACGGTGGCGATGCTGTCGCCTTTGGCCGCGGCCAGCGCGGCGGTGGCGGTTTCGATCGCCTGCGCGTGCTGGCCGGCCCAGGCAAGGTCGTGCACCCGCTGCAGCGCCTCGGCCGCCGGAGACTTCGCGGCGCGCCGCGCTTCCGCCTTGCGTGGTGTGCCGCCTGCCGGGTCGTTCACCATGCCTGACCACCCCCTCGATGGGCCGCGACGCGGGTCCCGGGCGATGGTACACACGGGTT
>CAYLZU010000122.1:0-6593 GCA_964388005.1 uncultured Burkholderiaceae bacterium | reverse complement strand
CCGCAGTCGGCGCCGGTGGTGGTCGACGGCCGCACGCTGTTCCGCGTCGTCGGCACCACGGCGCGGCCGGCGGCGCAGCGGGCCGCCGACATCGCGCGCAACATCGAGGCGATCGCCGCCGACCCGGCGAAGGATCCCGCGGCGCTGCACGTCGAGGAAGCGCCATCGATGGCCTGGATCGTGTTCGACGGCAAGCGGCAGGTCGCGGTGATCGACGACGACGCGGCGCTCGAAGGCATCGAAAGCCGCCTCGTGCTGGCCGAGACCTGGGTCGGCCGCATCCGCATTGCGATCGCCGACTACCGCGCCGACCGCACGCCGGAGGCGCTGCGCCGGGGCGGCGTGCTCGTCGCCGCCGCAACCGCGGCCCTGCTGCTGGCCCTCGTCGCCTTGGCGCGGCTGCGCCGCTTCGTCAAGGCTCGCTTCGAGACGCGGCTCGACGCGCGGCTGCAGGACCTGCGCATCCAGAACGTGCCGGTGCTGCACGCCCGCGAGGTCGCGGCCATCGCGCGCGGCGTGCTGCGCGCGTTCTGGACCGCGGTCGTCGTGGCACTGCTGTTCGCCTACCTGGAGTTCGCGCTCGCCCGCTTCGTGTGGACGCGGCCGTTCGCCGAGCGCACGCTCGATCTGGTGCTGCATCCGCTGGGCACGATGTACGACGGCCTCACCAACGCGGCTCCCGGGCTGGTGTTCGTGGCGCTGCTGGCGCTGATCGTCCACTGGCTGCTGAAGGCCGGCAGGGTGTTCTTCGATGCCGTCGAGTCGGGGGCGGTGACGCTCGGTGGCTTCGAGGCCGACTGGGCGACGCCGACCTACCGCATCCTGCGCGCGGTGGTGATCGCCTTCGCGATGGTCATCGCCTACCCGTACCTGCCGGGGTCGGGCTCCGACGCCTTCAAGGGCATCTCGGTGTTCGTCGGTGTGATGCTGTCGCTCGGCGCCGCCTCGATGATCGGCAACCTGCTGGCCGGCTACTCGATGATCTACCGCCGCGCCTTCCGTGTCGGCGACCGCATCCGCATCGGCGACACGGTCGGCGACGTGACCCAGATCCGCGCCATGGTCACCCACCTGCGGACGCAGAAGAACGAGGAAGTGGTGGTGCCCAACTCCAAGCTGCTCGGCGAGCAGGTGGTCAACTACAGCACGCTGGCGCGCACCGAGGGGCTGATCCTGCACACCACGGTGGGCATCGGCTACGAGACGCCGTGGCGGCAGGTCGAGGCGATGCTGCTGCTGGCGGCGTCACGCACGCCGAACGTTAAGGCCGAGCCGGCGCCGTTCGTGCTGCACAACTCGCTCGGCGACTTCTGCGTCGTCTACGAGCTGAACGTGTATGTCGAGCGGGCCCAGGGCATGAACCGGATGTACACCGAGCTGCACCGGAACATCCTCGACGTGTTCAACGAATACGGCGTGCAGATCATGACGCCGGCCTACGTCGCCGATCCCGAGCAGGCGAAGCTGGTGCCGCCGTCGCACTGGTACGACGCGCCGGCGAAGGCGCCAGGCGGGAAGGGCGGTCCGGCGGCGGCCGGCCAGGGCGAAAGGGTAGGTCCTGCTTGACGCCCGCGCGCTCGACGCGCTGCGGCGCGGCCGCGGGCGGTCGCGCCGCGACCGCGGGAGCGCCTTCCCCGGGTCGCGGGGCTTTCGTCGACGGCCGCCGCGGTCGGGGCTCGGCGCTGCGCTCCTGCGCGCGTCGCCGACAACCCGGTCGACCGGCCAGTCGTCGCCGTCACCAACGTAGGACCAGTCCGATCGCCGGTCCGTTGAAGGTCATCTCTTCCACCTTCGCCTCGGACTTCATTTCGTAGTCGGTATAGCGCCAGGCGGCGACGAGATCGCCCCAGCCGAACGAGTAGCCGATGCCTGCGATGGCCTGCCAGGTGAACTTCGAGTCGCCGGCGCCGAGGTCGAGGTAGTAGGGCACGAACCAGCGCTGCCCGTCGCCGAACGCGTATCGGCCCTTGACGCCGACGATCGCGTCCCAGTTCTGCTCGTCAATCTCGCGCGTGCCGGCGCGCTGCGACAGCGGAATCGAGCCGACGTTGCCGGCAAAGGACCACGTGAGCGTCTGGCGGATGTCGAGCACGCGGGCGCCTGCCACCAGGTCGAGCGTGTAGTCCGGCCGGCTGACGACGCGGTAGGTGCCGGCGAGGGTGCCGACCCAGCCCTTCATGTCGTAGTCCAGGTTGGCGGTCGCGCCGGCCGGGATGACACCGCCGATGGCCAGGTCTCGCGAGCCGCTCTTCGAACTGCCGATGTCCATGTAGATGACGTCGGCGAGCACGCCCCAGCGGCCGTTGTTCGCCGCGAAGGCGCCCATGAAGGCGAACTTCAGGTTGTCGAGGATGGTGTCGATGTCGAGCGTCAGATCGGATCCGCCGCCGTTCGACGGGAAGCGGGTCTTGCCGCCGATGTCGGGAAAGTAGCCGTAGATCGTGGCCGAGAAGCGCCAGGCGTCTTCGGCCTGCGCCGCGGCGCCCGGAGGCGCAAGCGCAGTCGCGGCGGCCAGCACCGCGGAGAACACGCTGGCGGCGGATACGCGGCGCGTCTGTCGAGTCTTCATGTCGTTGTCCTTTGTCGATGCGCGGCAGGCCCGCGGGTTCGAGCCGCCGGCGCGAAGGCATTATCTCTGCGGTTGCGCCGCGCACTCCCCGGTGGGCTACTTCGCCGGCGTGATGCCGATTGCCGGCCGACTGCGGGTCCTCGCGACTTCCGGCACGGCGCGATCGCTGCATCTGCCGGACGTGCCGACGTTCCGGGAACAGGACCAGCCGGCGATAAGGGCCGTGGGCTGGCATGGCGTATTCGCGCCGGCCGGGACCTCGCCAGAGCTGGCGCAGCAACTGTCCAGTCGTATCGCCGATTCGCTTCGCCGCGCTGAGGTCAGGGAAAAATTCCATGCGCTCGGCCTCGATCCGACCGGCACGACACCGCATGAACTGGCCGCGATCGTCGCCGCGGACCGCGCGTACTGGGCGCCGATCGTCAAGGCGACGGGTTTCGTCGCCGAGTAGACATGCTCCCGGCCCGGCTCGAGCCGCGGTGACCGCATACCGCCCCAGCCTGCACGTCGATCCATTGCGTTATCCTCATGCCTCGCTCAACGCGCGATGCGGGAGAGCGCCCGGTGGGAAGTTCCGCCGGGCCGCCGAAGGCGTAACGCCCGTAATCGCTCAGGTACCAAAAACCGCCTCGCGCGAGCGACTCTGGAGAGACCGGTCGTCGTGATCGGCGCCGAAGGGGCAGCGAGTTCGCCTGGATGGGGGCTCCAAACTCTCAGGCAGAAGGACAGAGGGGCGCAGGTCGGCGATCCGGCCTGCGCCCTTTTTTCATTTGGACAGGCGACAGATGCTCAAGAGAACGCCCCTGTTCGACTCGCACGTCGCTGCCGGCGCCAGGATGGTCGACTTCGGCGGCTGGGAGATGCCGGTCGCCTACGGCTCGCAGATCGAGGAGCACCACGCGGTGCGCCGCCACGCCGGCATGTTCGACGTCTCGCACATGCGCACGGTGGACATCGAGGGCGCCGGCAGCCGCGACTTCCTGCGCCGGCTGCTGGCCAACGACGTGCTCAAGCTGGCGCCGGGCAAGGCGCTGTACTCGTGCATGCTGCGCGCCGACGGCGGCGTGCTCGACGACCTGATCGTCTACTGGCTGCACACCGACCGCTACCGCGCCGTGGTTAACGCCGCCACCGCCGAGAAGGACCTCGACTGGATGCACGAAGTGGCGCACGAGGCGCGCTGCCCGGTGTCGATCCTGCCGCGGCGCGAACTGGCGATGATCGCCGTGCAGGGGCCGCAGGCGCGAAGGCTGCTGAAGGAGGTGCTCGAGGGCATCGACGGCGACGCGGCGGCGGTGATCGACTGGCTGAAGCCCTTCGCCGCGCGGATGGTCGACGAGTTCTTCATCGCCCGCACCGGCTACACCGGCGAGGACGGTTGCGAGATCGTGCTGCCCGCCGACGAGGTGGCCGACCTGTGGCGGCGGCTTCTCGCCGAAGGCGTGGCGCAGTGCGGCCTGGGCGCGCGCGACACGCTGCGGCTCGAAGCCGGCATGAACCTGTACGGGCAGGACATGGACGAGACGGTGACGCCGCTCGAATCGGGGCTCACCTGGACCGTCGACATGAAGGAGCCGCGCGGCTTTATCGGCCGCGCCGCGCTGGAAAAGCAGCTCGCCGCCGGCAATCTGCGCCAGCTGCTGGGCCTGAAGATGAGCGAGCGCGGCGTGCTGCGCGCGCATCAGAAGGTCACCACCGCGTACGGCGACGGCGAGATCACCAGCGGCACCTTCTCTCCGACGCTGGGCTGCTCGATCGCGCTGGCACGGCTGCCGGCCGGCGTGGCGGCGGGCGACGCCGTGCAGGTCGATCTGCGCGGAAGGGACGTCCCGGCGCAGGTGGTCAAGCCGCCGTTCGTGCGCAACGGCAAGGCGCTGGTCTGATTCGTGACCGGTGAACGGTGAATGGTGATCGTGAAACCTTCGAGGAGCTGAAATGACTCTACCCGCAGATCTGAAGTACACCGAGTCGCACGAGTGGGTGCGGCGCGAGGCCGACGGCACGCTGACGATCGGCATCACCGATTTTGCCCAGGAAGCGCTCGGCGACATGGTGTTCGTCGAACTGCCGGAGGTCGGCCGCAAGCTCGGCAAGGGCGAGGCCTGCGCCGTGGTGGAGTCGGTGAAGGCCGCCTCGGATGTCTATGCGCCCGTGGCCGGCGAGGTCGTCGCCGTCAACTCGGCCCTGACCGACAAGCCGGAGCTGGTCAACGCCGACGCCTTCCACGCCTGGCTGTTCAGGCTGAAGCCCGCCGCAGCGGCGGAGGTCGACGCGCTGCTCGACGCGGCGAAGTACCAGGCCAACCTCGACGCGCAGAAGTGACGGCGCGCGCAGCGCGCCGTCATCCCCGCGAAGGCGGGGATCCAGCGGACTTGGACGACCAAACGACGGAACGACGCTGGGTTCCCGCCTGCGCGGGAACGACACGCAACGACCCGCATCTGCAGGACACCCATCGATGAACGACCGCCTCCCCCACACCCCGCTCGCCGCCCTCGAAGGGCACGACGAGTTCGTCGCCCGCCATATCGGCCCGGGCGACGACGAGATCGCGGCGATGCTCGCCGCCATCGGCCAGGACTCGCTGGAGTCGATGGTCGAGGCGATCGTGCCGTCCTCGATCCGCCTGCGCCAGCCGCTGGCGCTGCCGCCTGCCGTCAACGAGCACGAGGCGCTGGCGCGGCTCAGAAGCATCGCGGCGAAGAACCGGGTGTTCAAGAGCTTCATCGGCATGGGCTATCACGGCACGCGCACGCCGAACGTCATCCTGCGCAACGTGCTCGAGAACCCCGCCTGGTACACCGCCTACACGCCGTACCAGGCCGAGATCTCGCAGGGGCGGATGGAGGCGCTGCTGAACTTCCAGACCATGGTGTGCGACCTGACGGCGATGGAGATCGCCAACGCCTCGCTGCTCGACGAGGGCACGGCGGCGGCGGAGGCGATGACGCTCGCCAGGCGCTCGTGCAGGAGCAGGTCGAACCTCTTCTTCGTCTCCGCCGACTGCCACCCGCAGACGATCGCCGTGGTGCGCACGCGCGCCGAGCCGCTCGGCATCGAGGTGCGGGTGGGCGACGACGCGGCTGCCGCGGCGGCCGATGCCTTCGGCGTGCTGCTGCAGTACCCGGCCTCGACCGGCGAGGTGCGCGACTGTCGCGCGATCGTCGAGGCGGTGCACGCGCGCGGCGGCCTCGTCACCGTGGCCGCCGACCTGCTGGCGCTCACGCTGCTGGCGCCGCCGGGAGAGTGGGGCGCCGACATCGTGGTCGGCAACAGCCAGCGCTTCGGCGTGCCGTTCGGCTTCGGCGGCCCGCATGCGGCGTTCCTCGCCTGCCGCGACGCCTTCAAGCGCTCGATGCCGGGAAGGCTGATCGGCGTCTCGGTCGATGCGCAGGGCCAGCCGGCCTATCGCCTCACGCTGCAGACGCGCGAGCAGCACATCCGTCGCGAGAAGGCGACCTCGAACATCTGCACGGCGCAGGTGCTGCTGGCGGTGATGGCGTCGATGTATGCGGTGTATCACGGCCCCGAGGGACTGAAGCGGATCGCGCGGCGCGTGCACCGGCTTACGGCGATCCTCGCCGCCGGCTTGCGCGGCGCGGGGCTGGACGTCTCCGGGCGCTTCTTCGACACCGTCGTCGTGCGCGGCATCGATGCCGTGAAGGTGCTTGGGGCGGCGCGGGCGCAGCAGGTCAATCTGCGCGAGCTGGGGCCGGATGCCGTCGGCATCTCGCTCGACGAGACCAGCACGCGCGCGGACGTCGAGCTGCTGTGGCGCGTCTTCGGCGTCAGCGCCGATGTCGACGCGCTCGATGCGACGGTGGCCGACGCCCTGCCGCCGGCGCTGGCGCGTTCCTCGCCGTTCCTGACCCACCCGGTGTTCAACACCCACCACTCCGAGCACGAGCTGCTGCGCTACCTGCGGCTGCTCGCCGACAAGGACCTCGCGCTCGATCGCACGATGATCCCCCTCGGCTCGTGCACGATGAAGCTGAACGCCACCGCCGAGATGATTCCGGTGACC
>CAYLZU010000121.1:0-8799 GCA_964388005.1 uncultured Burkholderiaceae bacterium | reverse complement strand
GGATGCCGTGCATCAGCATCAGGACGCCGACCGACAGGCGCAGCACCAGCTTGCCAAAGTGGTCGAGCGTTGCACTGGCGGCCATGACCGCATCCTCCTGAGTTGTTCGCGTTGAACACGGGGCGATTCTGCCCACGCATTGCTTTTGCCCGGTCGCATTGACCCTGCCGCCGAGGTCCGGTTCCCGCGCCGGCGGCCGGCGGCGCCTCAGTGCCCGAGCCCGAGCCGCTGCCTCGCCTCGAAATACTCGCGCTCCAGCCGGTCGATGACCGCCGCCGCCGGCAGCACTTCGTCGATCTGGCCCACGCCCTGGCCGGCGCCCCAGATGTCGCGCCACGCCTTGCTGCGCCCGGAGCCGAAGTTCATCGCGTTCTTGTCCGATTCCGGCAGCGCGTCGGGGTCGAGCCCGGCGTTGACGATACTGCCGCGCAGGTAGTTGCCGTGCACGCCCGTGAACAGGTTCGAGTAGACGATGTCCTCGCCGCGCGACTCCACGATCATCTGCTTGTAGGCTTCCGGCGCGTTGGCCTCGGAGCTGGCGATGAACCGGGTGCCGATATAGGCGAGGTCGGCGCCGATCGCCTGCGCGGCGAGGATCGCACCGCCGGAAGCGATCGCCCCGGACAGGATGATGGTGCCGTCGTAGAACGCGCGCACCTCGGGCACGAGCGCGAACGGCGACAGCCGTCCGGCATGCCCGCCGGCACCGGCGCACACCAGGATCAGCCCGTCGACGCCGGCGGCGAGCGCGCGCTGCGCGTGCCTGATGTTGGTGACATCGTGGAACACCAAAGCGCCGTAGCCGTGCGCCGCCTCGACCACCGCGTCGGGCGCGCGCAGGCTGGTGATGTAGATCGGCACCCGGTGCCTGACGCAGACCTCGAGGTCGCGCTCGAGCCGGTCGTTGCTCGAGTGCACGATCTGGTTGACGGCGAACGGCGCCACCGTCGCCTGCGGATGCGCCGCCCGGTGCGCCGCGAGTTCGCTCGTGATCCGCGCCAGCCATTGGTCGAGCAGCTCCGGCGGCCGCGCGTTGAGCGCCGGAAAGCTGCCGACGATGCCGGCCTTGCACTGCGCCAGCACGAGATCGGGATTGGAGATGATGAACAGCGGCGCGCCGATGGCGGGCAGGCGCAGGTGCTGGAGCAGCGGCGGGAGCGACATTGCGCGGGGCGGCGATGCGAAGTGAAGGCCGCGATTAGACCACCGGCGGAAGTCCGGCGCCGACCGGGGTCGGCTGCAGCGCCGCTCCGTCCCGAGGCCGGGGCGGCGGTCGGATGCGACTCAGCGCCTGCGGACTACGCAGTCGATCAGCGCCGACAGGCCGACGTGATGCGTGCCTTCGGCGAGCACGTCGTCGTGCTCGCGCAGTTCGACGATCTCGTGCGCGGCGAACGCTTCGCGCAGCAGCTGCGGCGTGTACAGGTGATCGGCGCACGGCGGGCCGCCGGTGCGGTAGTCGAGCTGCCGCGGTGTGTAGCCCTGCAGCAGCAGCAGGCCGCCGGGCTCGAGCGTCTGCAGCATGCCGGCGAAGAGTTGCTCGCGCACCGCCGGCGGCGCGAACTGCACGAAGATCGCCGCCACGACGTCGAAGCGGTCCGGGGTCCAGTCCCAGTCCTCGACGCCGGCGACGTGGTAGTCGACCGTGACGCCGGCGCGCGAGGCGAGCTGCCGCGCCTTGGCCACGCCGCGCGGCGAGAGGTCGAAGGCGGTGACGATCAATCCCTGCTGCGCCAGCCAGACGCTGTTGCGCCCTTCGCCGTCGGCGACACACAACGCGCGCTGGCCGGGCGACAGGCGCGCCCGCTGCGACGCGAGGAAGACGTTCGGCGCGGTGCCGAAGATGTACTCGTCGCAGTCGAAGCGCGCGTCCCAGGTCTGGCGCGGGTTGGCGAAGCCGTTGCTCATGAGGCAAGGCTACGCGAGCGGCGCGAGCGCATCGGCGAGGCCGCAGGCACCGGCACGGGTGCGCCCCCGGCGGCGGGCAGTGCTTCGGCGTCGCCTCGCCCGAGGACAGCGGGGCCTTCGGTGAGAGGGCTGGCCCCAGCCAGCGGCGCCGGCTGCGCCATCCTTCGCCACCCGCCGGGTGGCTGCCCGGTCACGCGCCGGAACGCCTTCGAGAACACCGCGTCGGACTGGTAGCCGACCTGCTCGGCCACCCGCGCCAGCGGCAGGCGCGCGCCGTGCAGCAGGTTGGCGGCGCGGGTGATGCGCCAGCGCGTCAGGTAGGCCATCGGCGGCACGCCGACCAGCTCGCGGAAGCGCACTGCCAGCAGCGTGCGCGAGGCGCCGACCTCGCGCGCCAGCGAATCGAGCGTCCACGGCTCGGCGTAGCGCTGGTGCAGCAGCATCAGCGCCCGGCCGACGCGCGGCTCGGCCAGCCCGCGCAGCCAGCCGGCGGCGACGTGCTCGCTGTCGGCGTGCAGCCGCACCGCCTGGATGAACAGCACGTCGGCGAGCCGTCGCAGGACGGTGGGCGCGCCGAGCGCGCCGGCGGCGATCTCCGCCTCCACGAGCCGCAGCGTCGGTTCGAGTACCTGGCGCACGCGCGGGTTGCCGCCGCGCAGGTGGATCAGCGCCGGCAGCGCACCGAACAGCGGATTGATGCGCAGCGGATCGACCGAGAAGAAGCCGCCGATCACGCGTGTCGTCGCGCCTGGTCCTTCGTGCGTCGTCGCTCCGCGCCGGTCCATCGGATGGGACTGGAGCCAGGTGTCGAACGGCACCACCAGCGCCTCACGGTCGGAGCGCACCACGTGCGGCGCGGCGTTCGGCAGCAGCACGAAGTCGCCCGCCTTGACGCGCCGGGCGGCGCGGCGGCCGACCTGCAGCTCGCACTCGCCGCGGCTGACCGCATAGAACGGCGCCCGGCCGCTGCGCACGATCGAGATGCCCCATGGCGCGTGCAGCTCGGCGCTGAAGTACACGGTGCCTTCGAGCCGCACCTGCTCCATCACGTCGGTGAGGACGTCGAAGGCAGCCGGCTCGGAGGCAGGCTGTGAACGAATCGACATGAATTCTGATTCTCAGCGCCTTTTTATTCTGCCATCGCCGGCGCACAGTGGTGGCGTCGAAGGAACGGGTGCCCATCGGCACCGGCGACACCGGAAAGGAGCCCGAAATGAAACGCGTACTGACCACCACCGCCATGGCGCTGATGCTTGCCGCCTCCGGCGTCTACGGGCAGACGACCGCCGCCAACGAGCGCAACCTGTCGCCGTGGAGCCCGCTCGTCTACGAATGGATCGGCGCCACGCCGAAGATCGAGTTGCGGAAGGCGCCCGCGGCCCCGGCCGCGGTCAAGGCCGCCGAAGACGCGAAGGCGGCCGACAAGGCCGCCGGCAGCGTCGGACAGGCGCCCGCGCAGTCCACCGCGCAGGCCCGCGCCGCCGCCGCCGACCGCAACGCCGCCGCGCCGGCGACGAACTGATGCCCAGCGCCATCCACCCGCGCCGCCGGAGCTCTACGGCTTCGGCGGCGCGTGGATCGGATCGACCCAGGCCACTGACTCCGGATTTGGCTCGACGTCGGCGATCTCCAGGTTGACCACCACCGCCTCGTTGTCGGAGCGCACCAGCACGCATTCGAGCGGCTCGTCGCTCGATGCATTGATCTCCTGGTGCGGCACGTACGGCGGCACGAAGATGAAGTCTCCGGCTTCCGCTTCGGCCACGTACTCCAGCCGCTCGCCCCAGCGCATGCGGGCGCGGCCACGGACGACGTAGATCACAGACTCCAGCGCGCCGTGATGATGGGCGCCGGTCTTCGCCCTGGGATGGATGGTGACCGTGCCGGCCCAGATCTTCTGCGCGCCGACCCGCGCGTAGTTGATCGCTGCCGCCCGATTCATGCCGGGCGTCTGCGCCGTGTTCGGGTCGAGCTGGTTGGCCTTGATCACGCGCACGCCGTCGTGGCGCCAGTCATGTTTGTCGCTCATCGGCCCGGTCCTCCCCTCGAAAGACGCAACATGTTGGCACGGCCGGGCCGCGCGCAGGGAGTTCGGCGGCGCCGCCGCCGCGATCAGCGCTCGCGCGTCAGCGGCACGAAGCGCACCGCCAGCACGCTGCGGGTGACGGCGCGGCCGCCGGCATCCTTGCGCAGCAGCTGCAGTTGCTGGATGCCGCCCTGCGTGCCCACCGGCGCGATCAGCCGCCCGCCGGGGGCAAGCTGGTCGACCAGCGGCTGCGGCATGTGGTCCGGGGCGGCGGTGACGACGATGACATCGAACGGCGCCGCCTCCGGCCAGCCGAGATAGCCGTCGCCGATGCGCACCTCGACGTTGCCGTAGCCCAGTTCCTTCAGCACTTCGGCAGCGCGTTCGCCGAGCGGGCGCACGATCTCGATCGTGTACACGCGGGCGGCGAGTTCGGCCAGCACCGCCGCCTGGTAGCCCGAGCCGGTGCCGATCTCCAGCACGCGGTCGGAGGGCTTCGGATCGACCAGCTCGGTCATCAGCGCGACGATGAACGGCTGCGAGATCGTTTGCCCATGCCCGATCGGCAGCGGCCGGTTCTCGTAGGCGCTGTTGATTCGATCGGCGGGAACGAAGCGGTGCCGCGGCACCTTGCCCATCGCCGCCGCCACACGGGGCGATAACGCGCTGCGCCCGGTCGAGGCCGCCGTCTCGCGCATGTCGCGCTCGACCTCCGCCAGCAGGCGACGGCGCTGCTCGGCGAACGCGTCTTCGGCGGCGGCGCAAATGCCGACCGGCGCCGCCAGTGCGGCGGCGATCAGCCGCCGGCGCAGCAGCATGGGCAGTTTCATGCCGGTCAGTCTAGGACGCAGCGTCCTCCCTACAATGACCCGAATCAGCCCTGCGGCAACCCCGTGAACTCCCTGCCTCCCGATCCCGTCGCAGCGGCGCTGGCGCCGCAGCCGCTGCCCAGCGCGCGGACGCTGCCTGCGCCGTGCTACACGCGGGCCGACTTCGCGGCGTCCGACCGCGCCGCGGTGTTCGCGCGCAGCTGGCAGCTGGCGGCGCACGCGGCGCAGGTTGCGGCGGCAGGCGACCATGCGCTGGCCGAGATCGCCGGCGTGCCGCTCGCCATCGTGCGCGGCGACGACGGCCAACTGCGCGCGCTGCACAACGTCTGCCGTCACCGCGCCGGGCCACTGGCCGACTGCGACGGCCGCGGCGCCAAGCAGCTCGTCTGCCGCTACCACGGCTGGCGCTACGCGCTCGACGGCAGGCTTCTCGGTGCGCCGGACATGGGGCGGGCGGAAGACTTCGACATCGCCTCGATCCGGCTGCCGCAGGCGCGCGTCGCCGAATGGCAGGGGCTGGTGTTCGCGTCGCTCGACGAGGCCGCGCCGCCGTTCGCCGAGCTGGTCGAAGGCATCGACGCCCGCATCGGCACGTCGCTTGCCGGCTATGTCCACGACCAGCGCGCCAGCTACGAGGCCGCCTGCAACTGGAAGGTCTACGTCGACAACTACCTCGAGGGCTACCACGTTCCACGCGTGCATCCGGGCCTGGCCTCGCTGCTCGACGACGCGGCGTACGCGACCACGCTCGGCCGCTGGTCGAGCGTGCAGTCGAGCCCGCTCGCCGGCAGCGGCCCTTACGCGCGCGGCGAGGCGCTGTACTGGTGGCTGTGGCCGAACACCATGCTCAACGTCCTGCCCGGCCGGCTGCAGACCAACCGCGTGCTGCCGCTGGGCGCCGACCGCTGCCGGGTCGATTTCGACTACTTCTACGCGCCGGAGGCGAGCGCCGCCACCCGCATCGACGACCAGCGCTTCAGCGACGAGGTGCAGCGCGAGGACATCGCCATCTGCGAGGCCGTGCAGCGCGGGCTGGCATCGGGCTCGTACGTCGCCGGCCGGCTCAATCCGCGGCAGGAAAGCGGGCTGTGGCTCTTCCACGAACTGCTGCGCGCCGCCTATCGCTCGACGCCGCCCACGCACTCTCCGAGCCCGTCGCCATGACCCTGCCGATCTCCTTCGCCGACATCGAGGCCGCCGCCGAACGCCTGCGCGGCGTCGCGCACCGCACTCCGGTGATGACCTCGCGCACCGCCGACGAACTCACCGGCTCCAGGCTCTTCTTCAAGTGCGAGAACCTGCAACGGATGGGCGCGTTCAAGTTCCGCGGCGCCTACAACGCGCTGGCGCAGTTCACGCCGCAGCAGCGCGAGCGCGGCGCGATCGCCTTTTCCAGCGGCAACCACGCGCAGGCGATCGCGCTCTCGGCCCGGCTGCTCGGCATGAAGGCGGTGATCGTGATGCCGCAGGACGCGCCTGCCTTGAAGATCGCCGCCACCCGCGGCTACGGCGCCGAGGTGATCCTGTACGACCGCTACACGCAGGACCGCGAGACGCTCGGCAGGCAACTGGCCGCCGAGCGCGGCATGACGCTGATCCCGCCCTACGACCACCCGCACGTGATGGCCGGCCAGGGCACGGCGGCGCTGGAACTGCTGCAGGACGTCGGCAGCCTCGACCTGCTGCTCGTTTGTGTGGGCGGCGGCGGCCTGATCTCCGGCTGCGCCACGGCCAGCAAGCATCTTTTGCCTGCCTGCCGTGTGGTCGGGGTGGAACCCGAGGCTGGCAACGACGTGCAGCAAAGTCTGCGTCGCGGCGAGATCGTGCACATCGACGTGCCGAAGACCATCGCCGACGGCGCCCAGACGCAGCACGCGGGCCGACTCACCTTCCCGGTGATCCGGGCGCTGGTCGACGACGTGCTCACTGTGAGCGACACGCAACTGGTGCGCACGATGCGCTTCTTCATGGAGCGGATGAAGCTGGCGGTCGAGCCGACCGGCTGCCTCGGCGCCGCGGCCGCCTTCGAGGCCGTCGCGCCGGTGAAAGGCAAGCGCGTCGGCGTGATCGTCAGCGGCGGCAACATCGACGCCGAGCGCTACGCGCAACTGCTGCTCGGGGAAGCGGCAGTGCCGGCGGTCTCGTGACGGTCCGAGGCCGGACGGTCGGTGAACCAACCGCTCGGAGCCATCGACCGGCGACCGGCGCCGCTGAGCCTCGCGGTGACCTTCGAGGTCGAACTGAACCCCGACGGGAAGAAGCGGGCCAAGGGGGTCGAGCCGTATCGCGGCCCACGCCCGGCCACCGCCCAACGCCGCGGTGGCGCTGCCCAATGGGGCACGGCGACCTACTTCGCCATCCCGGCGTTCCTCGTCGCCTGGCTCGTCGCGTCCTTGCTCTGGCGCGTACCCGACTGGGTGGCTGCCGTCTACGCCGGGGCGAGTGTCCTGACCTTCATCGTCTATGCGGTGGACAAGTCCGCCGCCGCGGCTGATTCCCGGCGCGTTCCGGAGGCGACGCTGCTGGCGCTCGGGCTCGTCGGCGGCTGGCCCGGCGCCATCGTTGCCCAGCAGGTGCTCAGGCACAAGTCCAGCAAGGCCTCGTTTCGTTCCGCGTTCTGGGGCACGGTCGTCGTCAACGTCGCCGCATTCCTGGCCGCGGTTTCTCCGGTCGGCGGTCGACTTCTGCAAGCGTAACCATTACAGGCAAGTGAACGTCATCACTCTGCGCAACCGTCCCGGCGCCATCGAATCCATCAGTCGTCAACCGCGATTCGGGGAAGGATCACCGTGGCCATCCGCATCGTCAGGCTGGGCAGTGACAGGGCCGCGGGCGAGGGCCTGCGCATCGGCACCGTCCGCCGGCCGCCGCGCGGCGTGCCGAAGTCGGAGTTCGCCCGCGGCAACTGGTACGACGTGTGGTTTCCGACGCTGGCGCCGTCGGCGGAGACGGTGAAGCTCGGCCAGGCCGCCGTCACCGAGGCGCAGTGGGCCGCGTTCAGGAAGGCCTATCGCCGCGAGATGGCGGCGCCCGAGGCGGCGCACGCCATCGCCCTGCTGGCGGCGCTGTCGCAAACCGCGAACTTCTCGGTCGGCTGCTACTGCGAGACCGAGGCCCGCTGCCACCGCTCGGTGCTGCGGGAACTGCTCGCCGATGCCGGGGCGAAGACCGCCTGATTCGCGTGTCGGAGCGGTGTCGGCCTCAGCCGGTGCGGCCGAGGATCGACGCCGTGGCCATCAGCTCCTCGAGCAGCGCCATCGATGCGCCGCCGGTCACCGCGAACGGGTCGAGTTCGGGCAGCTCGGAGTGCTTCAGCAGCAGCGACGGGTTGATCTTCTTCAGGTTCACGTGGCCCATCGTCCAGCCGGCGAAGCGCCGCTCGGCGATCTCGCCGTACTTCAGCAGCATCACCTCGCGGTGGCGCGAGTCGCGGACGATGGTGTTATAGAGGCCGTTGACCGCGGCGCGGCCGCCTTCGAGCACCTGCATGTAGACGTCGCCGCCGTAGCACAGCACGCCGGTGATGCCGAGCACCGGGTTGTGCGCGTGCGACGAGCGCAGGATCGAATCGACCAGGTCGGAGGTCACCGGCTCGGCGGCGCGGCTCGCGTAAAGCAGTCGGACTAGCACGGTCTTCTCCTTGGGATCAGTTCTTCTTGTCGACCAGCGACAGGAACTCGCGGCGCAGGTTGGCGTCCTTCAGGAACACGCCGCGCATGACGCTGTTGATCATCTTCGAGTCGGTGTCCTTGACGCCGCGCCACTGCATGCAGAAGTGGTCGGCCTCCATCACGATCGCCAGCCCGTCGGGCTGCATGCGCTCGTTGAGCAGGTCGGCCAGCCGCGTCACCGCCTCCTCCTGGATCTGCGGCCGGCTCATCACCCAGTCGGTCAGGCGCGCGTACTTCGACAGGCCGATCAGGTTCGAGTGCTCGTTGGGCATGACGCCGATCCACACCCGGCCGATGATCGGGCACAGGTGGTGCGAGCAGGCGCTGCGCACGGTGATCGGGCCGACGATCATCAGCTCGTTCA